>NZ_LFJT01000033.1:0-67479 GCF_001682645.1 Delftia sp. JD2 | reverse complement strand
CGGCACGGCCTGGAGCCGCCAGCCGCTCAGGCTCATCGTGCCCGCACCGCCGGGCGGCACCATGGATATCGTGGCGCGCGTCGTGGGCCAGCAGCTCGCGTCTGAAACAGGCCAGGCCGTGGTGATAGACAACCGCCCGGGCGCGGGCGGCCTGCTGGGCATGCAGACCCTGCTGCAGGCGCCCGCCGATGGGCAGACGCTGCTGGTGGGCGCAAGCAATCTGCTGGCCGAGATCCCCCATGTGATCAAGATGCCCTTCGATCCGCTCAAGGACCTGGTGCCCCTGGCCTCGCTGGCCCGCTCGGGCGTGGTGCTGGTGGCCGCGGCCAGCCAGCCCGCCCAGGACTTGCAGGAGCTGCTCGCGCAGCTCAAGGCACGCAAAGGCCAGACCAGCTTTGCCAGCTACAGCCCCGGCACCGTGTCGCACTACGCCGGCCTGATCCTCAGCGACAAGGCCGGCCTGGACCTGCAGCATGTGGGCTACGCGGGCTCGCCGCCGGCCGTGCAGGCCCTGCTGGGCGGCCAGGTGGACGTCATGTTCGACGGCATGCTGACCTCGGTGCCCCTGATCAGGGCCGGCAAGCTGCGTGCCTACGCGTTCTCCGGCCCCCGGCGTTCGCGCCACCTGCCCCAGGTGCCGACCACCGCCGAACTCGGCTACCCCGAGCTGCAGTTTCGCGGCTGGGTGGGCCTGATCGCGCCGGCCCGCCTGCCGCCCGAAACCATGGAACGCCTGCGCGCCGCCATCGGGAAAGCGGCCAGCGCGCCGGCCGTGCAGCAAAAGCTCTCCGACGTGGGGCTGGAGCCCGAGGTGCTCACCGACACCGCCGCGCTGCAGCGCGAGACACGCCAGATGTCCGAGCGCAACGCCGGCATCGTGAAGAAATACCAGATCACCGCGAACTGACTTCCAGGGAAACACCGACCATGCAGATCCGACAGATCACCCCCGCCATCGGCGCCGAAATCTCCGGCGTCCATCTCGGCGATGCCGCACGCGACGCCGCACTGTTCGCGGACATCCGCGCCGCGCTGCTGACCCATCGCGTGCTGTTCTTCCGGGACCAGGACATCACGCGCGCCGAACATGTGGCCTTTGCCAGCCGCTTCGGCCTACTGGAGGACCATCCCGTGGCAGGCAGCGATCCCGAGCACCCTGGCCTGGTGCGCATCTACCGCAGCGACGATCCGCACAGCTACGAAAACACCTGGCACTGCGATGGCCTGTGGCGCCCCAACCCGGCCATGGGCGCGGTGCTGCGCTGCATAGAGTGCCCGCCGATCGGCGGCGACACCATCTGGGTCAACATGGTCAAGGCCTACGAGGAGCTGCCCGAGAGCATCAAGCGCAGCATCGACGGCCTGCGCGCCAAGGCCGGCATAGAGCACACCTTCGGCGCCGTGATGGCGCCCGAGGCGCGCGCGCGGCTGGCCAGCGAGCACCCGCCCGTGGAGCATCCCGTGGTGCGCACCCACCCTGAGACCGGCGAGAAGCTGCTGTTCGTGGGCGCGGGCTTCAGCACCCACTTCGTCAACTACAGCACGCCCGAGAACGTGCGCCACGGCATAGACAAGGCGCCCGGCGCCGCGCTGCTGATGAACTACCTGATCAGCCGCGCCACGATTCCCGAATACCAGGTGCGCTGGTCCTGGAAGCCCGGCGACGTGGCCGTCTGGGACAACCGCAGCACCCAGCACTACGCGCTCAACGACTACTACCCGGCTCCCCGCCGCATGGAGCGCGCGGGCATCGTCGGCGACATCCCGCGCTGAGGCCCTGCACAGACTCTTTCCACACCCAACCCTCACCCCCACCCACCGGAGCGTCCCATGAATTTTCTCGATGGCCACCTGTTCCCCGAAAACCAGCAGCCCCTGATCATCACGGCGGCCCCCTATGCGCCGGGCTGGCTGCCCGGCGATTTCCCCGAAGACATTCCCGTGACCATGCAAGAGCAGATCCAGAAGGCCGTGGACTGCTACAACGCCGGCGCCACCGTGCTGCACCTGCATGTGCGCGAGCTGGACGGCAAAGGCAGCAAGCGTTTGTCGAAGTTCAACGAGCTGATCGCCGGCGTGCGTGCGCGCGTGCCCGAGATGATCATCCAGGTGGGCGGCTCCATCAGCTTCGCGCCGGAGACCGAAGGCGCGGCCGCCAAGTGGCTGTCCGACGACACGCGCCACATGCTGGCCGAGCTGGAGCCCGTGCCCGACCAGGTCACGGTGACCGTCAATACCTCGCAGATGAACGTGACGGAGCAGGCCGAGGACGCGGACTTCAGGGGCACCTCGCGCGAGAAGCCCGCCATCTTCGACGCCTACAAGGAGATGACCGTGCCCGCCCAGCCCGGCTGGGCCGAGGAGCACATCCGGCGCCTGTCGGCCGCCGGCATCCAGAGCGCCTTCCAGTGCTACAACATCAACAGCTTCGAGTCCGTGGAGCGGCTCATGCGCCGCGGCATCTACAAGGGCCCGCTGGTGATGAACTGGGTGGCGATTGGCGGCGGCATGGACGCGCCCAGCATCTACAGCCTGGCCAATTTCGTGCGCGCCGTGCCCGACGGCGCCGTGCTCACCGTGGAAAGCAATGTGCGCAACGTGCTGCCCGTGAACATGATGGGCATTGCCATGGGCCTGCACGTGCGCTGCGGCACCGAGGACTGCCTGTGGAACCAGTCGCGCAGCGCCAAGGCCAGCACCGTCTCCCAGATCGAACAACTGGTGCGCATCGCGCGCGAGTTCGGCCGCCCCATCGCCACGGCGCAACAGGCGCGCGCCATCAGCAAGATTGGCGTGTTCTACGACACCGCCGAAGAGACATTGGCGGCCAACGGCTTCGCGCCCAACCGCAACGGCGGCAACCAGGGATTTCTGCGCAAGACCGCCTGACGCACTAGGCCTCGCCAATCCGTCCCTGCCCCCGCCTGCGCCAGTCCGAGACGCTGGCGCCGAAAGCGGCCCGGAACCAGTGGCAAAAGCCGCTGGGCGCGGCAAACCCCAGCAGGCCTGCCACCTCGCCCAGGGGCTGGCTACCGTCTTGCAGATGGCGCAGCACCAGTTCCCTGCGGAGGGTGTCGAGCAGTGACGAGAAAGTCTGCCCCTCCGCAAGCAGGCGGCGGTGCAGCGTGCGGCGGTCCATTCCCAGCTGGCGTGCCACCTGCTGGGCCGTACAGCGGCCGCCCGGCAGCAGTGCAATGATCAGCTCCCTGCAGGCCGCCTGCATGCCTTCGCCCCGGCTGCGCAGCGCCTGCTCCAGATGGCTTCGCGCAAAGCGCGCAACGCCCGAGCCCTGCCCCTGGCCGCATTCGCGCAGCAGTTGCAGATCCGCCAGGCGGCAGACCATGCCGTTGAAAGGCTGGTCAAACAAAGGGGTCACGCCGAAGAAGGCACGGTGTGCCGATGCATCGGCCGGTGCGCGGTGTACGAAGCTGACCTGCTGCGGGCGCCACTGGGCGCCGATCAGCTCGCGCAGCACGCGAAACATCACGCCCACCGCCAGCTCCATGGACTGGCGCATGGCCATGCCCGCGATGGGCACCAGGTCCTGGCGCACCAGCACCCCGGAGCCCGCGTCCTCGATGCGTACGAACATGCCCGCACTCAGCAGCTTGAGGTAGCGGCACAGCGTGTCCAGCGCCTGGCGCGGCGTGGGCTCTTGCTGCAGCACAAGGCTGATGGGGCCCAGGTGGGACAGGCTGCGCCGCGCCGCCAGGCGCAGCGCGAAATCCTGCGTGCCCGTGGTGCGCGCGGCCACCTCCAGCAGCTCGCGCACGGCATGGATGGGAATCAGCGTTTCCGGGTCGTCGAGCAGGCGCGCAGACAGTCCCGCCGCGCGCACAAGGACGGCGGGATCATGGCCCAGGCTTTTCACCAGGTCGGCATAGCCATGCAGGCTGGCACTGCGGATAAGGCCGCAGGTGACGGGCCTGCGGCCTGCGGCCACGGTGCCGAAGGCATGGAGCGCAGGGGTCTGCATGGCAGGTCCATTTCAGGGAATCAGCACCGTCGCGCCCGTGGTGCGGCGCGACTCCAGCGCCTGGTGCGCCTGGGCCGCATCGGCCAGCGCAAAGCTTTGCTGGGGCTCGCTGGCGATGCGCCCGGCCAGCACATGGTCGAACAGCTCGCGCGCCATCTCCAGCATGTGGGCGCGCGGCTGGATGTAGTGCACCATCGCGGGCCGCGTCATCCAGATCGATCCCTTGGAGGCCAGCAGTTGGGAGTCCACCACCACCGAGCCCGACGAGGTGCCGTTGCTGACCAGCCGGCCGCGCGGCTGCAGGCAGTCCAGCGAATCCATGAGCGTGTCCTTGCCCACCGAGTCATAGACCACGGGCACGCCCTTGCCGCCCGTGATCTCCATCACGCGAGCGACGGTGTTCTCGCGCGAGGTCACGATGACGTGGGCGCAGCCGTTGGCGCGCGCGGCGGCGGCCTTCTCGTCGGTGCTCACCGTGCCGATCATGGTCACGCCCAGGGCACGCGCCCACTGGCAGGCGATCAGCCCCACGCCGCCGGCCGCCGCGTGGTAGAGGATGGTTTCGCCCCCCTGCAGCGGATGGACCTGGCGGAACAGGTACTGCGCCGTCATGCCCTTCATCATCAGCGTGGCCGCCGTGCGGTCGCTGATGCCGTCGGGCAGCGGGATCAGCACCTCGGCCGGCATCACGCGCACATCGCTGTAGGCGCCCTGCGGGCCCATCAGGTAGCCCACGCGGTCGCCGGGCCGCACTTCGGTCACGCCCTCCCCCACGGCCTCGACCACGCCCACGGCGTCCGAGCCCAGGCCGTTGGGCAGGGCCAGCGGATAGCGGCCCGTGCGGAAATAGATGTCGATGAAATTGACGGCGATGAAGCTGTGGCGCACGCGCGCCTGGCCGGGTCCGGGCGCGCCGGCCTCGGCATGCTCCAGCCTGAGCACCTCGGGGCCGCCGGTGGTATGAAAGCGTATGGCCTTTGCCATGGAGTCTCCTTGTGTAGCGCCTGGGTGGGGCGCCCTGCATCAGTTGAGCCGGATGTCGAAGTTCCGGACGATCTCGGCATTGCGGTCGAACTCGGTGCGCAGGTCGGTGGACATCTGCTCCAGCGAGCGATCGCCTTCGACGGGCTCGAAGCCCGTGCCCGCATAGCGTTCGCGCACGGCCTTGCGTGCGTTGACCCGGGCCAGCGCGCCGTGGATCTTCTCCAGCAGCGGGCGTGGCGTCTGCGCCGAGGCGAACACGCCGCTCCAGTTGCTGAAATCCACCTCGGGATAGCCCAGCTCGGCCAGCGTGGGCACCTGCGGGTAGTCGGGCAGCCGGCTCTTGTAGGCCACGGCCAGCAGCCTGACCTTGCCGCCCGCGATCAGCGGCTTGGAGGTGACCGATCCGTCGAACATCAGCGGGATCTGGTTGCCCATGACCTGGGCCAGCGCGGGCGCCGAGCCCGGGAAGGCCACATGCTCCATGTCCAGGTGGGCCCTTCTGTTGAGGATGGCGCCCGCGTACTGCGAGGCCGTGCCCTGGCTGTACGAGGCGAACGACAGCGTGCCCGGGTGGGCCTTCACGTAGGCGATGGCCTCGGCCCCGTCGCGCGCGGGAAACTGCGGCGAGGCGATGAACAGCATCACCGAGCGCGCCATCTGCGCCACGGGCCGCACGTCCTTCATGGGGTCGAAGCCGACCTTGAGCACATGGGGCACCTCGGTGAGGATGTTGGTCACCGTCACCAGCAGCGTGCTGCCGTCGGCTTGCTGGGACAGCATGTGCTTGACGGCGATGGCGCCACCGGCGCCGGGCCGGTTCTCGACGATGACGGGCTGGCGTATCTCCTGCGCCAGCTGGTCGCTGATGATGCGCGCGAACACATCGATGGTGCCGCCGGGCGGCGCCGGCACGATGAGCCGGACCGGCTTGTCGCCGAAGGCGTGGGCGCCACCGGCCAGCAGCGAGGCGGCCAGGGCGATGGCAGTCCAGGGGGGCATGCGTTGCATCATGGGCTCCCGGTTCAGGCGGCCTTGCGCAGAAATCCCTGCTGGGCGCCGTTGCGGTTGGGCGCGAAGCCGTTGGCCGCCAGCGTCTCTTCCACGGTGCCGTAGAACTGGCCGATCCGGCAGATCTCCCGCGCCTGTTGGGCCGTGGCGATGGGGCGGCCGAACTCGCCTGCGATGCGCACCAGCTGCTCGATCTGCGCCACCGTGCCCATCTTGGCCGTGCGGCGCTGGTTCCAGAGGTTGTCCTCGGTGCCGCAGCGCACGTGCAGGCCCATGGCAATGCCCATCATGTTCACGGGCAGCACGTTGAGCACCGAGCTTTCCACGGTGAGCACGGCGCCGTCGGGCACGGCGCGCACGAAGTTGGCCAGGCTGTAGATGCTGGGCGCGTCCATGCCGCCGCCAATCGCCACCCAGTTCATCACCAGCGGGCCCTTGTAGATGCCCCGGCGCATGAGCCGCTCCACCGACTCGAAGCTGTTGATGTTGTAGCACTGGAAGGCGCTCTGGATGCCGGCGGCGGACAGGCGCCGGATGTGCTCCTCGGCCCAGCCGGGCTGGGCGGGCACGGTCATCTCCCTATAGGCATTGAAGACGGCCGGGTCCTCCATGGAGGTGCCGCGTATGTCGCGCGCATCGAACTGCTCCAGGAAATTCATCTGCGAGGTATTGATGGTCACCGTGACCTGGTCGGGCACGGGCTCCAGCTCGGCCAGCATGTGGCGCGTGTCGTCGGACAGCCACTTGGCGGCCGCGCCGTCCGTCTCGGGAGCAAAGCTGATCGATCCGCCCACCTGGATGATCATCTCGGGCACGCGCGCACGCACGCCGGCGATCAGTTCGTTGAACTTCGACAAACGCTTGCTGCCTTTGCCGTCCAGCTCGCGCACATGCAGATGCAGCACGGTGGCGCCGGCGTTGTAGCAGTCCACGGCCTTCTGGATCTGCTCGTCCATGGTCACGGCGATCTCGCCGGGAAAGTCCGAGGGCAGCCACGAGGGCGCATAGGGCGCGGCCGTGATGATCAGGGGCTGCTGGTTTTCGGGGAACAGGTGGCCGTCGAGAAAGTTCATGGCATGTCTCCTTGTGTCGTGATCGTGGTTCAGAAGGTCGGCGTGCCGACGATGCCCGCGCGCTCCATCTTCCGGTGGCTGGGCGGGTAGTCCATGGCCGCGTAGTGCTGGGTGGCGCGGTTGTCCCAGATCGCCACGCTGCCCGCCCGCCAGCGCCAGCGCACCTGGTACTCGGGAATGGCAGCCTGGCCGATCAGGTACTGCAGCAGGCCGGAGGCGCCCTGCGTGAAGTCCTGGCCCACGCGCACATTGGCGGGCGTATGGAAATTGGTGAAATGCGTGGTGAAGCCGTTCACGAACAGCACCTTCTCGCCGGTCTCGGGATGGGTGCGCACCACGGGATGCTCGGCATCGGGGTACTGGGCCTTGAGCGCCAGCCGCCTTTCGATGGGCATGGCCGCACCGAACGTGCATTCGATGCTGTGGCGCGCGCGCAGCGGCGCGATCAGCGCCTTGACGGCGTCCGGCAGGCGTTCGTAGGCCAGCGCCATGTTGGCCCACAGGGTGTCGCCGCCCACGGGCGGGCATTCCACGCAGTGCAGCACGCAGCCCATGGGCGGCGCCTCGCGCCAGGTGGCGTCGCAGTGCCAGGAATTCTCGTAGCGGTCGTTGGGCTGCTCGGGCGTCCTGTAGATGCGCACCAGGCCCGGATGCTCGGGATCGCTGCCGGCCACCGGATGGTCCTCCAGCTCGCCGAAGCGCCGCGCAAAGGCCACATGCTCGGCGCGCGCCAGGTCCTGGTCGCGCAGGAACAGCACCTTGTGGCGCAGCAGCGCCGCCCTGATCTCCGAGAAAAGCGCGTCGTCGCGCACCGCGTCGGCCAGCCGCACGCCGAGCAATTCGGCGCCGATGGCGCATGTCATGGGCTCTATGCGCATGCCTGTCTCCTGTCATTGTTGTAAAGGCCCGTGGCGGCACGGTCCGCCCGGCGTGGGGCCGGTCTCTGCAATGTAGGAAAACCCGGTTCCGCGGACTATGCAAGCCATGCCATCCTCTTTGCATTTCGTGCCACCAGGCCACGGACTGACAGGAGGGCAAGCATGGTCACCATGGTGCGCGCGGCGGCCTTGACCCATTTTTCGGACGTCATGCGCGAACTGGGCGGCGACCCCGACAAGGCACTGCGCCAGGCCGGCCTGCGGCCCGCGCTGCTGCGCGAGCAGGACCAGCTGATCGACGTGGCCATCGTCGCGCGCCTGCTGGAAGACGCGGCCCAGTCCACGGGCTGCGAGTCCCTGGGCCTGCGCATGGCCCGGCACCGCCAGCTGTCGAGCTTCGGCGCCGTGAGCCTGCTGCTGCTGCACCAGCCCACGCTGCGCCATGCGCTGGACACGCTGGTCGCGCACATGCACCTGGTCAACGAATCGCTGCTGATCCACCTGGAGGATGCAGGGGGCATCGTCATCCTGCGCGAGGACTTCGTCCTGCACGGCGCCATGCGCCAGTCCGTGGAACTGGCCATGGGCGTGCTGTGGCGCATGTGCGAGGCATTGCTGCGCGAGCGCTGGCGGCCACAAGGCGTCAGCTTCAGCCACGCGCCACCGGCCGACCTGTCCGAGCACCGCCGCATGTTCCGCTGCCGCATCACGTTCGGCGCCGAGTTCAACGGCATCGCCTGCCGCGCCGCCGACCTGGATGAGCCCAACCCGCTGGCCGACCCCGCGCTGGCGCGCTATGCGCTGCGGCTGGTGGAGGCCATGCCGGCCCACCGTGCCGCCTCCGTGGGCCACCAGGCGCGCAGGGTCATCTACCTGCTGCTGCCCTCGGGCAACGCCACCTGCGCAGGCGTGGCGCAGGGCATGGGGCGCAGCCTGCGCACGCTGCAGCGCGAACTGGACCGCGAGGGCCTGAGCTTCAGCGAGCTGCTGACCGAAGTGCGCCACGAACTGGCCCTGCGCTACCTGGACCATCCCCACTACAGCGTGGGCCAGATCGCGTCCATGCTCGGCTATGCCAGCCACAGCGCCTTCACGCGCTGGTTCGCTGCGCAATTCGGTTGCGCGCCCGAGGCCTGGCGCAGCCGCGCGCAGGGACTGCCTCGCGCCTGACGCACCGGGCGTTCCTGGCGCACTTGATCGCACTTGACGCACCACCACGGCGCACCCCGCCCCTGCACGGTGCGGCGGGCGCATTGCGGTGCACGCTGTCTGCGCACCAGACAGCGTGCACCACGGGCAGGCACCGCGCCGCGGTGCTGGCACGGCACTTGCATTGGCTGCCCTGACCCGCTGGCCCTGGCCTGCGGCCCGCAAAACACTGGATGCGCAACGCAGGACGCCAGATGAACATCGTTGTGATCGGCCACGGCATGGTGGGCCACAAATTTCTCGAGCAGCTGCATGCCCTGGGCGTGGCAGACGCGAACGTCACCGTGCTGTGCGAGGAGCCGCGCGCCGCCTACGACCGTGTTCACCTGTCGGAATTCTTCTCCGGCAAGAGCGCCGAGGACCTGAGCCTGGTGGCGCCCGGCTTCTTCGAGGCCAGCGGCTTCACGCTGCGCCTGGCGGCCAGGGCGGCAGCCGTGGAGCGGCGCGAGCGCACCGTGACCACGGCCGATGGCGAAGTCATCGCCTACGACCGGCTGGTGCTGGCCACAGGCTCGGCGCCCTTCGTGCCGCCCGTGCCGGGGCGCGACCGGCCGCACTGCTTTGTCTACCGCACCATCGAGGATCTGGAGGCCATGCAGGCATCGGCCGCGCGCTCCAGGACCGGCGTGGTGGTGGGCGGCGGCCTGCTGGGCCTGGAATGCGCCAAGGCCCTGCGCGACCTGGGCCTGGAGACCCATGTGGTGGAGTTCGCCCCGCGCCTGATGGCCGTGCAGGTGGACGACGGCGGCGGCCGCGTGCTGCGCAGCAAGATCGAGGACCTGGGCGTGCAGGTGCACACGGGCCGCAATACGCTGGAGATCACCGACGGCGCCACGGCGCGCCACCGCATGGTGTTTGCCGACGGCACGCACCTGGAGACGGACATGATCGTCTTCTCCGCCGGCATCCGCCCGCGCGACGAGATCGCCCGCCAATGCGCCCTGGCCATAGGCCCGCGCGGCGGCGTGGCCGTGGACGACCATTGCCGCACCAGCGACCGCAGCGTCTACGCCATTGGCGAATGCGCCTCCTGGCGCGAGCAGACCTTCGGCCTGGTGGCACCCGGCTACGACATGGCGCGCGTGGCGGCCCGCCACATTGCGGGCGAGGCCGAGGCCGCCTTCGGCGGGGCCGACCTCAGCACCAAGCTCAAGCTCATGGGCGTGGATGTGGCAAGCATCGGCGACGCCCAGGGCAAGACGCCGCGCAGCCGCAACTACCAGTTCATCGACGAGCGCAAGCAGGTCTACAAGAAGATCGTGGTCAGCGAGGACGGCCGCCAGCTGCTGGGCGCCGTGCTGGTGGGCAATGCCGATGAGTACGGCACGCTGCTGCAGATGACGCTCAACAGCATCGCCCTGCCCGAGGAGCCCGAGTTCCTCATCCTGCCCTCCAGCGACGGCAAGGCCAAGCCCGGCCTGGGCGTGGACGCCCTGCCCGACACGGCACAGATCTGCTCGTGCAACAACGTCACCAAGGCGCAGATCTGCGCAGCCGTGGGCGAAGGCGCCTGCACCATGGCCGAGCTCAAGTCCTGCACCCAGGCCGGCGCCACCTGCGGCGGCTGCGTGCCCCTGGCCACCCAGGTCATGAAGGCCGAGATGGCCCGGCGCGGCATGGCCGTCAACAACCATGTCTGCGAGCATTTCCCGCACTCGCGCCAGGAGCTGTACCACCTGGTGCGCGTGGGCGGCATCAAGACCTTCGACGAGCTGCTGCACCGCCACGGCAAGGGCCTGGGCTGCGATGTCTGCAAGCCGCTGGCGGCCAGCATCCTGGCCTCGTGCTGGAACGAGTTCGTGCTGCAGCCGCAGCTCGCCAGCCTGCAGGACAGCAACGACTACTACCTGGGCAACATCCAGAAGGACGGCAGCTACTCCGTGGTGCCGCGCATGCCCGGCGGCGAAGTCACTCCGGACGGCCTGATCGCCGTCGGCCAGGTGGCCAAGAAATACGGCCTTTACACCAAGCTCACGGGCGGCGCCCGCGTGGACCTGTTCGGCGCCCGCGTGGAGCAGCTGCCGCTGATCTGGGAGGAGCTGATTGCCGCCGGCTTCGAGTCCGGCCATGCCTACGGCAAGTCGCTGCGCACCGTCAAAAGCTGCGTGGGCTCCACCTGGTGCCGCTACGGCGTGGACGACAGCGTGGGCCTGGCTGTGCAGCTGGAAAACCGCTACAAGGGCCTGCGCGCGCCGCACAAGATCAAGTTCGGCGTCTCGGGCTGCACGCGCGAATGCGCCGAGGCCCAGGGCAAGGACGTGGGCGTGATCGCCACCGACAAGGGCTGGAACCTCTACGTCTGCGGCAACGGCGGCATGAAGCCGCGCCATGCCGAGCTGATCGCCTCCGACCTGTCCAAGGACAGGCTGCTGCAGCTCATCGACCGCTTCCTGATGTTCTACGTGCGCACGGCCGACCGCCTGCAGCGCACCAGCACCTGGCGCGAAAACCTGGAAGGCGGCTTGGACTACCTCAAGGACGTGGTGGTCAACGACAGCCTGGGCCTGGGCGCCGAACTCGAGGCCCAGATGCAGCATGTGGTGGACACCTACCAGTGCGAGTGGAAGACCGCCGTCACCACGCCCGAAGTGCGCCAGCGCTTTCGCAGCTTCATCAACAGCGACCAGCCCGACGAGCACATCGTCTTCGTGCAGGAGCGCGGCCAGATCCGCCCGGCGCGCAGCGAAGAGCGCAGCGAGGCCCTGGTCTGATCCAGGCCTGGTCCCGGCCCGCACCCACACCACCGACAAGGCACCGCCATGACACACCCCGCACAAGAACAGTGGATGCCCGTCTGCGCCACCCGCGACATCGTTCCCGACACGGGGGTCTGCGCCCTGGTCGAAGGCCGGCATGTGGCGGTCTTTCGCCTTGGCGAAGACCGCTTCTACGCCATAGACAACGTGGACCCGCGCTGCGGCGCCAGCGTGCTCGCGCGCGGCCTGGTCGGCAGCCTGGGCGAGCGCGTCGTCGTCGCCTCGCCCATCTACAAGCACCACTTCGACCTGGCCACCGGCGAATGCCTGGAAGCGCCCGAGCACTCTGTGCGCGCCCATGCGGTGCGCAATGAGAATGGGCAGTTGATGGTGGCGCTGCACTGAGGTCTCGGTCAGATCAGCATGGGGAGGGGTTCCCCGCGTCCCGTGATGGCGCGGTAGAACCATCTGCCTTGCATTCCACCTTTGCCGGTCGGGCATCATTGCCGCCTCGACAGATGCATGAGGGTGGATATGAACGCAGGGAATCCGGACGCCGCAGCCCACAACGCGGGCGACGAACACAGCTACGCAGATTTTCTCCACGGCCTGCAGGCCCGATTCGAGGCCAGACTCAAGGAGGGCGGCGACCAGGTCTTCGACACCACGGCCACCGGCCTGTTCGACGACTATCTGGCCGCCCTGCCTGCCGAACTGCGCCAGCGCCATACCTGCAGCTGCTGCCAGAATTTCGTGCGCCGCTTTGGCGGCCTGGTCACCCTTGCGGCCGACGGCCGCCAGACGCCGCTGCTGTGGGGCGATGATGCGCCCGGCATCCACCGTGCCGGTGTGGCGGCCATGGCCGCCGCCGTGCGCCGCGCCACCGTGCGTGGCGTCTTCCTCGCCACCCCTGCCGTGTGGGGCCGGCCCCAGGCGGGCGGGCATCCGCACATGCACGTCACGGCGCCGCAGGCGCTGCAATTCAAGCGCACGCTGCTGACCGCAGGCCAGAAGATGGCGGAAAGGCGCGAAGACTTCAGCACCATGGAGCGCGCCCTTGGCGACTTCCACAGCGACCATGTGGCCACCGCCTTGCAGCTGCTGCGCTCCGACCAGCTCTACAGCGCCGAACGGGTGCTGGGCCAGGCCGAGTTCCTGCACCAGTTGCACACGGACCGCGCCCAGGCCAGGAGCCCGCAGGCAGCCGACAACATTCTTTGGCGCGCCATTGCCTCGGCGCCGGCCGGCTTCTGCCATCCGCGCAGCTCCATGATCGGCACGCTGCTGGAGGACATCGCGGCGGGCAAGAGCTACGCCGACGTCTCGCGCGCGTTCGCCGCAAAAATGCACCCGCTGCGCTACCAGCGCCCGCAGGCGGCACCCACCGCCGGCGGCATTGCGCAGGCAGAGAAAGTGTTCGAGCAGCTGGGCCTGGCACCTGCCCTGCCGCGCCGGATGGCCCGATTCGAGGAAGTGCCCAAGACCTGGACGCCGCGCAGGCGCGAGCCCGCCCCACGCACGGGCAGCGGTCTTTTTGCGCATGTTCTGCCCAAGGGCGCCACACAGCCCAAGTCAGGCATGGCCACGCCCGCCATCACCATGACGCTGCAGAAATTCGTGCGCACCATCATCCCCACGGCCGAGCAGATCGAGGTACAGATCCGCGCCACGGCCAACCCCTTCATCGGCATCACCACGGCGGTGAACGAAGACGCGCCGCGCCTGTTCCAGTGGGACCATCCGTTCTCCTGGTATGTGTGGAGCGGCGGCTCCCCCGCGGCCCAGTTCGGCCTGAGTGAAGGCTGGGTCAGCGTGGCGGGTATCACCCGGCTGCCGGCCCGCTGGGACGATGACGGCGAACGCTTCAAGCACCAGGGCGACGGCATCATCTTGCTGCTGGACGGCGCGCGCGAAACCCGCAACGTGGGTGCCGCGCTGTTCCCCAGCCTGCTGCGCGCCGAGCTGCACGGCGTGCGCGCCACGGTGGAGGCGCACTCCAACGCAGTCACCATGGCCGGCCTGGCCGAAGGCTCTGCCGTGGGCATTGACCTGCGCGACCAGGGCAATGCCTATCCCGCATCGCTGCGAGTCGTCTCGAATGGATGGACCCAGGGCTACACGATCGATCGCTGGGACTGAGCGCGGCGATCTGCCCTCCCTCTCGGCAGACGCCTGCCTATGATGGCGCTCTGCCGATCCTCCGATATGCCCCTGGCGCCCTCACCATCCATGAACTACCGCATTGAAGACCACGTCCCCGCCGTCCAGGACTACATCCAGATCCGGCTGGCTGCCGGCCTGAGCCGCAAGTCGCCCGAGGCGGCCGCCATCGGCCTGAAAAACGGCCTGTTCAGCGTGGTCGTCTATGCCGATGCAACGCCGGTTGGCATAGGCCGCGTGATCGGAGACGGCGGCTGCTTCTTCGAAATCGTGGACATCGCTGTCATCCCCGAGCACCAGAAAAAGGGCCTGGGCCACCTCATCATGCAGCGCCTGATGCAGTACATCCACGGCAATGCCCTGCCCACGGCCTATGTCAGCCTCATGGCCGACCACGGCACGCCGGAGTTCTATCGCCGCTATGGGTTCGAACCCTCCCTGCTGCCCAAAAAGGCGGGCATGTCCTTGCGCATTGTTTGACTGCAGAGGCCCGATCTAGACAGAGATGAACAACAAACTGAGAGCAGCGGCAGTGATCGCCGCAGCGTTTTTGGCCGTGGCCTTCCTTGTGCCTGCGCCGAAAAGTGTGCCGCTCACCGAGCGCTATCCCGGTCCGTGGAGAACTGATTTCAGCCGAGACATCGCCATCGCGCTGGGCAAGAACCAAGCTATCGGCTGCGTGCAATTCCAATACCGGGAGAGCCGCCTGGACCCAGGCGAGTACCTTGTGTACTGCAATGATCGGGGCATGTGGAGGTCCTACCTGGTCTGGATCCCGTCGCAGAAGATCACCGGGCCGCACATGATTGATGCATCGATTCCGCCGTGATCGAAGAATCCGCACTGCCATGCAAGATGGCGCTGCATTGAGTTCAGCCACGTCCCCTGCCGGCGGCGCGGCACCATGAAATCCGCCCGACAGGGCGCCTGCCCGTGCCCGCCCTGCGGGCTCAGGCGTACAAGGACAGCAACGCCAGGCACACGATGACCACGATGGCCGCCGTGATAAGCATCACCCTGAAGCCGCCGTCGCTGCTGCGCAGCAACCGCAACTCCAGCAGGGCCGCGCCCACCCGGGCCATCCAGAAACAAAGCAGTTCCACCATGGGCGCAGCATAAGCGGCCCGGCAGATCAGGTGCGGGGCGTGGAAAATGCCGGCGAGCGCCTTGGCATCGCAGGCCATCGAGATGTCGTGAAGCCCGTTACCCACAGGGAGGTTTATGGAACAGATTCGGGAACAGTCAGCTGGCAGCAGGCCAGCCACAAAGAGGAAAAGAATCCTCATGGTCTGCACCGGCAACATCTGCCGCAGCCCCACGGCCCACGGCGTGCTCGAGAAAATGGTGGCCGACGCGGGCCTGGCGGGCCGCATCGAAGTGGACTCTGCAGGCACGCACGGCTACCACGTGGGCGAGGCACCCGACCACCGCTCCCAGGCCCATGCCGCACGGCGCGGCTATGACCTCTCGCAGCAGCGCGCGCGGCAGCTACGGGCCGAGGACTTCACGGCATTCGACCAGGTGCTGGTGATGGATGGCGCCAACGAATCTGCAGCGCGCAGGATCTGCCCCGAGTCCGAATGGCACCGCGTACAGCGGCTGACGGACTTCTGCACCGAGCACTCCGCGCGCGAAGTGCCCGACCCCTACTACGGCGGCGACCGGGGTTTCGAGGACGTGCTGGACCTGGTGGAAGACGCCTGCGCGGGGCTGCTGGCCACGCTGGGCATGGCGCCGCGCAAGGGTTGACAAGTCACGGCACCGCTTGCGCATGCGAACCCTCATTCTTTGCTTCGGCATCCTGGGCACGCTTGTGTTCGGCGCAGCCTTCGCCCTGTCGTTTTCCTCGCCATTGCTGGTCGAGAGCCTGGGCAAGGAGATCATCCGCATCGAGATCGAGCGCAGGCTGGGCACCCAGCTGGATGCGCTTTCAGGCTCGCGCATGGCGGGCCTGGCCCAGAAGGCGCTTGGCAGGACAGACAGCGAGATCGCCGCAGTGCGGCGCGAGATCGAGGCAGGCATTCCCGACAAGCTGGCTTCGGTCATGACCGACATGCGCCGCGCCGACTGCGAATGCCGCAAGCGCAAGGCCGTCTACGCGCAGCAACGCCAGGCCACCCAGCTGGCATCGCTGATCCAGATGCGCGCCCGGCTGGTGGAATTCATCGAGTCGGCCTACCACCAGACCACGGCCAGCCTAGTGCGGGAGTTCAGGATCTTCACTGCGTCCAATGCGCTGGTGTTTCTGGCCCTGGCCGGCGTGACGGCGCGACGCAGGCGGGCGGGGCTGCAGCTGGCACTGCCCGCCATCGTGCTGGTGACCGCCTCGGCGGTGACTGCCACGCTGTATCTGTTCGCCCAGGACTGGCTGCACACCATTGTGTTTGGCAGCTACATCGGCCTGGCCTACATAGCCTATCTGGCCTTTGCCATCGCGCTGCTGTGCGACATCGCATTCAACCGGGCACGCGTGTGCACACGGGCCATCAACAGCGTTGCGTCGTCTTTTGGCTCGGCATTCGAGGCCTTGCCTTGTTGAGCCCACGGCCCCACCTGCCCCGGCAACTGCCCCGATCACAACGGCGGCATAGCCCCAAAATCCCTACCCGCCCGCCAGCACAATCCTCCCCTTGCCCGCGCGCTTGGCCGCGTACATGGCCTCGTCGGCGCGCTGCAGGAGCTGGGTGGCATCTTCCCGGGAGGCATTGAGGGCGATGCCCATGCTGGCGCCGACCTGCACGGTGGCGCCGCTGTGCAGTCGGATGGGCTGGCGGATGGCGGCCAGGCAGCGCTGCATGATCTGCCGGGCGTCGTCGGCCGAGGCCAGTTCGTCCAGCAGCAGCACGAATTCGTCTCCGCCCAGGCGGGCGACGCAGTCGGTTTCGCGGGCCTGGGTGGTGAGGCGGCGGGCGATGATGCGCAGCACTTCATCGCCGGCGTCGTGGCCTTCGGTGTCGTTGACTTGCTTGAAGCCGTCCAGGTCCATGAAGCAGACGGCCAGTTGGCCGGGGCCGCTGGCCTGGGCCAGCGCGCGCTGCAGCCGCGCCTGCAGCGCGCGGCGGTTGGCCAGGCCGGTCAGCACGTCGTGCAATGCCTGGTGCTGGGCCGCCTGCTCGCCGCGCTTGAGGGCGTCGATGTCCACGAAGACCCATATCGATTCGCCATCGGCCAGGCCTGCGCCGCTGACATCGACCCAGAGCAGGCTGCCATCGCTGGTCTGCAGCTGCATCTGGGCGTGGCATTTGCCGCTGGAGCGCAGCGCGCCATAGGCCAGTTCGCCGGAGCGTTCGTAGGTTTCCTCGTCCGGGTAGAGGATGCGCGCCGAGTGGTCCAGCAGCTCGCCGGCCGGGCGCTTGAGCATGCGCTGCAGGGCCTGGTTGGTCCACAGCAGCCGGCGCTCGCGCAGGCGGGCGATGCCGATGAGGTCGTTGTCCATGAACAGTTCCTGCTGGCGCAGCAGCTCGGCGAGCCGGATGCGCGCCACGCGTTCGCGCTGCTGCAGCAGATAGAGGCTGACCGAGCCCAGCGCGATCAGCGCGATGCTCAGGCCCGTGAGCGCCCAGGCACGCCAGGCCGATGCACGCCACCCCGCCAGGTAGCTTTCCGTGCCCAGGCCGGTGAAGACGGTCAGCGGATAGCCGGCCAGGCGCTGGTAGGCCGTGATGCGCTCCACGCCATCGAGCAGCGTGGGCGTGATGTACCAGCCAAGCTCCCGGTCATCGGCCAGGGCCCGGTGGTACTCGCCCGAGACTTCCGAGCCGCCGATGCCGGCCATGGGCTGGGGATCGCCTGCCGCGTAGCGGGCCACCAGCAGATCCTTGTCCGAACGCAGCGCAATGGCGCTGTCGGGCCCGAAGGCCTGGCGGCGGAACAGCGACTGGAAATGCTCGGCCGCGACGACCGCGTAGACGATGCCCTGGAAATCCCCGTCGCCGGATTGCAGCCGCCGCGCCAGCACGATGGCCCATTTCTTGAAGGAGTGGCTGACCAGCGGGTCGGAGACCACCATGCGGTCGGTGTTGCGCGCCCGGTCGAAGTAGCCTCGCTCGGCCACGGAAAATGCCGGCTCCTCCTCGTTCGCACTCTGCAGGACCTGGCCATTGGCGTCGGTGACGCGCAGCGCCGTGACGAAGGGAACGAGGGCGCGCTGCTCCTGCAGGATTTCATAGAGGGCCAGCGCCGCCACGTCCGCGCCTTCCAGACTCCGGCTGCGGTAGCGGCCCGCGACGGTGGCCAGGGCGTTGTCCACCAGCCGCATCTCGGCGTTCAGCTCCAGGCTCAGGCTGCGGGCCTGGTTCCGGGTGACGGCCACGCCCAGGTCCAGGTCGGCCTGGTGGTTGGCGCGCAGGCTCAACCAGGTGGCCAAGCCCAGCAGGCCGGCCACCAGCAGGTTGCCGAGCACCAGGCGCAGGAGCACCTTGTCGGAAAGAAGCCTCTTCATGGCGCCGGGTGTCCCTTTCCTACTTGCTGGATGGGCATCGGGGTGGATGGACCGGCCCATTTTTAGCACAAGGCAAGAGCACTCCATGCCAGGTCGCACGCCATGGCAGCGGCGCCTTTCGGCGCTGCGCCCGGCCTCCTCAGGGCATGCGCCAGCTCAGGCCCGCGTACACGGCCCGGCCATCTCCGGGAAAGTAGTAGGCACCGTCCACGCCGCGCACATTGGCCTGTACGGCCGTGGTCGCGGCATAGCGCCGGTCGGTCAGGTTGCGGCCTTCGACGAACCAACTCCAGCCATCGCCCAGCGTCCCGCTCAAGCGCAGGTTGAGCAGCGCATAGCCATCGGAGGCCACGGTGTTGGCATGGTCCACCCAAGTGCGCGAGGGCAGCCACTCCAGGCCAGGCGCGACCGTGACCTGCTGCGTGGCCTTCCACTGCAGCTCGGCCCGCAACAGGTGCGGTGGAATGCCGGCCAGGCGGCGGCGGCCGTAGACGGCGTCGTTGTCAAAGCGCAGGTCGCTGTAGAGGTACTGGGTGCGCAGCGACCAGCGCGGCGCAAGCCGTGCCTGCATGGACAGCTCCAGCCCCTGGTGGATGGTGCGGTCGGCATTGGTGGTGCCCAGGGCCGCGCCGCTGGCGTCGGTCAGCGCCAGCAGTTCGCGGCGCACGCGCGAGTGGTAGATGGCGGCGTCCCAGGCCAGGGCCTCGCCGTGGCCGCGCCAGCCGGCCTCCACCGTGGTTGCGCTTTGCGCGCGCCCCAGCGGCAGCGAAGGCTGGTAGACCAGCTCGCCAATGGGCGGAGCCTCGAAGCTGCCGCTGATGTTGGCGTACCACTGCGACGTGGGCGTGGCCGCGAACAGCAGGCCCAGCTTGGGCGAGGTGTGGCTGAAATCCACGTCGTAGCTGGAGGCGGGCACCAGCAGATTGTCCTGGCGGCGCTGGGCGCGCACGAACTGCAGGCCGGCCTGCAGCGTCCAGCGGGTGCTCAGGCCATGGCTGTATTCGCCATAGACCACGTCCTGCTGCGCCTTCACGCGCGTGCGCCCCGTGGACGTGCCGGCCGCGCCGCCCGCATTGGTGTAGCGCCATTCATCGCCATCGAGCTGCGCGCTGGAAAAGCCCAGCACCAGCCTGCGCGTGAGGCCGCCGCCCTGCCCCAGCTCGGCCACCAGGCGCGAGTCCAGGCCCGTGTCGCGCATGTCCTGCTGGACGATGCCCATGGTCATGGGGTGGAAGCGGTCGCGCTGCGCGGCGAACAGCGAGGTGGTCCAGCGCAGGCCTTCGCGCGGCTGCCAGTCCATGCGCAGGGCGCCGCGCGTCTGGCGGTAGTTGTTGCCGGCGTCCTGCGCCACATAGCCGGGCGCGGCCTGGCGCGGATTGGCCAGCATGGCCGCGCGCGTGAGGCTTCCGGGCATCTGCATGTCGGCATCCACATGGGACAGGAAGGCGCGCAGCTCCAGCGTATCGGTGAGCTGCAGGCCCACATTGCCGGACAGGCGCTGCGTGCGCCAGGCCGACTGTTCGCGCCAGCCGTCCTGCTCGCTGCGGCCGATGTTCAGAAGGCCATCCACCCGCTCGCCACGGCCCGCCAGCTGGGCCTGTGCCTGCCGCTGGCCGAACGATCCGGCCTGCAGCCGCAGCGATGCGGCAGGCGCCGTCAACCCGGTCGGCGAGACAAAGTTGATCGCGCCGCCCAGGCTGCTGGCGCCGTACTCCAGCGCATTGGCGCCACGCCAGACCTCGACATGCTGAGCCGCCATGGGGTCGATGGACTGGAAGTCCGCCGCGCCATCGGCCTGGTTCAGCGGTATGCCGTCCTGGTAGAGCTGTATGCCGCGCATCAGATAGCCGCGCTGCACGCCCGAGCCCCGGATGGACAGCCGCGTCTCCGGGCCGTGGCGCGTCTGTGCGAGCACGCCCGGCGCGTAGGCCAGTGCATCGGCGGCGGTGCTGGCACGCCCGGCCGCGTAGCTGGCTGCATCGATGACGGCCGTGCCGCCTGCGCGCTGCGACAGCTCATCGCGCGCAGCCTGCACGGCCTGCGCGGCGCGGGCCTCGGGCGTGGTGGCGGCGCCGCGGGCGCGCACCTCCACATCCGCAAGAACAGGTTCTGCCTGGGCCAGGGCGGAGGATGCGGCGCAAAGGCCTGCGGCGCCGGCCAGAGAAAGTGCAAAGCTCTTCATGCCGCCCCCAGGATCTGCCGCAGATCGGCCGCGCAGTCCTGCGCGTCCTGCTCATGGCGAAACGCCACGCGCAGCCGGCCCTCGGGATCAAAGACATAGGTGATGGCCGAGTGGTCCATGGTGTAGGACGCACCCGTGGGCACCTTCTTGTAGAAGACCTTGAATTCCCTGGCGACCTCGGCCGTCTGCGCCTCGTCGCCGCGCAGCGCGACAAAGCCGGGGTCGAAGGCGCCCACATAGGCCTTGAGCACCTGGGCCGTATCGCGCTCGGGATCGATGGTGATGAAGGCCACGGCCAGGCGGGCACCGTCGGCTCCCAGAAGCTCGCGTATTTCCAGCGCGCGCGTCAGCGCCGTGGGGCAGACATCGGGGCACTGGGTGAAGCCGAAAAAGACCATCAGGGCCTGGCCCTTGAAGTCGGCCAGCGTGCGCTCGCGCCCATCGGCATCGCGCAGGCGGAAGTCCCGGCCGTACTGCGCGCCGGTGAGGTCGATGCCCTTGAAGGGCACGGTGGCGGGCTTGCAGCCGGCCAGCAGCGCCAGTGCGGCCAGGCCGCCGCCAAGGCAGGCGCGGCGAGACAGGGCAACGGGAGCAACGGATGGGAGGGTCGAAGAAGAATCGGCGGCGCGCTGCGGCGCCGCATGGCAATCGGAACGGAACATGGCTTCCCTGCGTGGAATCTTGGCGAAGCCGCACCGCCAAGGCTGCGCCCGGCCGATGCGGCAATGTTCTGAGACAGGCCAGCGGCCAGACAGCGCGGGACAGCGCTGCACAGCAGCCGAGGGCTCAGGCGATCAGCAGCAGCAAGGGAGGCCCGCGCGGCGGCAGCGGTGCGCCGACCAGGGAGGCAATGCGGGCAGAGACGATGGGCTGCAGCGCGCGGCCCAGCGGCTGCGGTTGTGCCCAGGAGGGGGAGACATGCGCGGGCGGCGGCGTCACCGCCAGGCACAGCGGGCAGTCCAGCGAATGCTGGGCCGACACCGCCTGCCCTTCTTCACCGTTGACCACGACCAGCTTGACGCTGCCGCCAGCCGTGCAGACCAGCTCCATGGCCTGCGGGTGCACCAGGGGCGATGCAATGGCTAGGCCCAGCGTCAACGCGAACCACGCCATGACCAGGCGGGCCAGTGAGACGGAGTTGCGCAGGGCGTGCATGGCTGGGGATTATGGGGCTGGGATGCCGGATATGCGTGGTATCCGTAGCCGCCTGCCCGCATGGGCCATCCCATAATCGCCTTTTCCCCAAGCAGTGACCGCCATGTCGAAACTCCATGTTGTGCAGCAGGGCCAAGGCCCGGCCCTCGTTCTGAGCCACGCGCTCGGTTGTGACCTCCAGATGTGGGACGGCGTTGCCCAGGCGCTGGAAGACCGCTTCACCGTGGTGCGCTACGACCACCGGGGCCACGGCCGCTCGCCCGCCATCGGCGAGGCCTTCGACATGAACGACCTGGCAGACGACGCAGCCGGCGTGATCGAGGCGCTGGGCCAGGGGCCGGTGCACTTCGTGGGCCTGTCCATGGGCGGCATGACGGCCCAGGCCCTGGCCGTGCGCCATCCGGCGCTGGTGCGCAGCATCACCATCGCCAATTCGGCCAGCTACTACGACGAGGCCGCGCGCGCGGGCTGGCAGGCGCGCATTGCCACCGTGCACGACCAGGGCGTGGCGGTGATTGCCGACGGCGCCATGCAGCGCTGGTTCACACCCGAGTTCCGCACCGGGCAGGCGGCCCGCGTGGCCTCCTTGCGCGCAGGGCTGGAGGCTTTGGCGGCCAAGCCCTATGCGGCCGCCTGTGCGGCCGTGGGCGGCATCGATTTTCGCGAGAGCAATCGGCGCATCGCCTGCCCCGCACTGCTCATTGCGGGCAGTCGCGATGAGGCCACGCCGCCTGCCCTGTCCGAGGACATGCAGGCGCAGATTCCGGGCGCGCAGCTGGTGTCGCTGCCCGCCGCGCATTTGAGTGCCGTGGAAATGCCCGTGGAGTTTGCGCAGTTGGTGAGCGACTTTGTCGCGCAGGTCCGCTAGATCTGCAGCCCCACCCCAACGGTATGCGCGCGCTGAGCGAAGTCGCTATCGTGGAAGGCATCACGGCCGGCAGATCAACTCCGCCACGTCCAGCAGCAGGGCTTCATCGATCTGCTCGCGCAGGTCCACCGCCAGCCTGCGCCGGTAGAACACGCCCAGGTCCAGCCCCACGCCCAGCGCGCGGATCTGCACGTCGCCCGCGCGCTCGTGCCGGGCGATGACCTGGCGCAGGTGCTGGTCCAGGTAGTGCTCGTCGTTGGCCTGGTGCGTGGCCGTGTCCATGGGGCAGCCGTCCGAGATGACGAGCAGGATGCGGCGCTGCGCGGGCCGCGCCAGCAGCCGCTCGCAGGCCCATTCCACGGCCTCGCCATCCACGCCCTCGCGAAACAGGTCGGGCCTGCGCAGCGCGGCAATGCCGTGGCGGGCGTGGCGCCAGGGTTTGGCGGCGTCCTTGAAGACGATGTGCAGCCGCTCGTTGAGCCGGCCCGGGATGTGGGGCTGGCCCGCGCGCTGCCAGTCGCGGCGGGCGCGGCCGCCGTTCCAGGCCTGGGTGGAAAAGCCCAGCACGTCCACCGGCACGCCGGCCATGGACAGCGCGCGGCCCAGCAGGTCCACCAGCAGGGACAGCGGGCGCGCATGCGCCTTCATCGAGCCCGAGCAGTCCAGCAGGAGGGCCACGGCCGCATCGCTGACGGGGCGCGGCAGCTCGTTCCTGAAGATGGCGCGCTGCTGCGGATCGCTGACCAGTTGCGCCAGCCGGCTTGCATCCAGGTGTCCATCCTCCAGGCCGAACTGCCAGCCGTCGTGGCGCGGCACGGCCAGGCGCTGCTGCAGGTGGCGGGCCAGCCGGCCCGCGTGCAATCCGCTGCGCGCCAGTTCCTCATCCATCTGTTCGCGGAACTCGGCCAGTTGCGCTGCGCGGATCAGCTCGGCCGCCTGCGCCTCGCGGTCGTAGGCGCGCGTGAACACGCGGTAGCTGTGGGCCGAGCCGGCCCAGGCGCGGCTGTCGCCGCTGAGCGCCACGGGCGGCGCATCCAGGCTTTGCGATTCAAAGTGCAGCGGCAGCGCGAAGCTGCCGCGCCGGCGCGGCCCGCCAGCGCCGCGCGGCGCCTCTTCCTGGGCTGACCGCACGGCCTGGCCCACCCAGCGGCTGATGGCCAGGGCCGGCGCAATGAAGGCCTGCTGGTCCTGCCGGCGGCGGCGCAGCAGGGCCCACTGCGCGCCCAGTTGGGCCGACAGGCCGGCGCGCGTAGCCTCGGCCAGGTCGGCCAGGGCATCGGGCGGCTCATGGCCGCTCAGGCGGCTCCAGGCGGTCAGCGCCACGGTGAACAGCAGGATGCCCAGGCTGCTTTCGGTCAGGCCCGAATCGGCAAAGGCCTGGCTCCAGTGCACAAAGCGCGCATGCAGGTTGGCACGTGCGCCCGGCCATTCCTCGGGCGCCAGGCTTTCCACGCGCAACTGCTCCAGCAGCTCGAACACCAGCCGCTCGACCGGGTCGCCGGGCAGGTGGCGCGCGTGCAGCGCGGCATCGCTCAGGCGCAGGCGCAGGCTGGCACCGTCGAGCAGGCCGCGCTGGTCGGCCAATCGGGCCGGCACATCGGATTGGTGGGCCGCTGCCAGCACCACGGGCGCCGTGCCCCGGTACAGCGTCTGCCCGCTCCATTGCAGCGAGGCATCGCCCGCCATGGCGCGCAGCAGCGCGCCGCCCCAGGCCTCCATGCGCGCCAGCGAGGGGGATGCCTCAGCAGGCATGGGCGGGCTCGTCGCGCAGCGCCAGTTCCTGGCCGAAGCAGCGCTGGAAATACTCGGCCACGATGGCCCGCTCGGCCGGCTCGCACTTGTTGAGGAAGGACAGCTCGAAGGCCAGCCGCAGGTCATGGAAGATCTGCGCGTTCTCGGCCCAGGTGATGACGGTGCGCGGCGACATCAGCAGCGACAGGTCGCCCACCGCAAAGCCCTTGCGCGTGAGCGCGGCCAGCGCCACCATGGCGGCCACCTGTTCGCGCCCCTGCGGCGTGGCCAACTGCGGCACGCGCGCCAGCACGATGGCGGCCTCCTCGGCCGGCGCCAGGTAGTCCAGGCTGGTGACCAGGTTCCAGCGGTCCAACTGGGCATGGTTGAGCATCTGCGTGCCGTGGTACAGACCGCTGAGGTTGCCCTGGCCCAGGGTGTTCATGGTGGCGAAGAGGCGGAACTGCGCATGCGGCTGGAGCACGCGCTTTTGGTCCAGCAGGGTGAAGCTGCCCTCGCGTTCGAGCACGCGCTGGATGACGAACATCACGTCGGGCCGGCCCGCGTCGTATTCATCGAAGACCAGGGCCACGGGCCGCTGCAGTGCCCAGGGCAGGATGCCTTCCTGGAACTGCGTGACCTGGCGGCCCTCCTGCAGCACGATGGCGTCCTTGCCCACCAGGTCCAGCCGGCTGATGTGGCCGTCGAGGTTGACGCGCACGCAGGGCCAGTTCAGCCGCGCCGCCACCTGCTCGATATGGGTGGACTTGCCCGTGCCGTGCAGCCCCTGGATGACCACGCGCCGGTTGTGCGCAAAGCCGGCAAGGATGGCCAGCGTGGCCTGCGGGTTGAAGCGGTAGGCCGGGTCCACGGCCGGCACATGCTCGCTGCGCTCGGCAAAGGCCGGCACCTGCATGTCGGTGTCCAGGCCGAAGGTCTCGCGCACGCCAAGTGTGCGCGTGGGATGCATCAGGGTCAGCTCAGTCATCGTCAGGGGCTCCCGGGGGGACTTCGTCGTTGATGCGCGCAATCGCCTCGGCCGCCGCGCGCAGTTGGGGAAGAAAGGACAGCGCCCGCTCGCGCGTGAAACGCATGATGGGCGCCTGCACGGCCAGCCCCATGTTCGAGGGGCCGCCCTGGATGGAGGGCACGAGCACGCCCAGGCACAGCAGGCCGGGCAGGAATTCCTCGTTGTCGAAGGCATGGCCCTGGGCGCGCACCTGGTCCAGCTCGGCGTCCAGCGCGTCAAAGGCCGTCAGCGTGTTGGCCGTGAAGCCTTCCAGCGGCACGGCCGACAGCAGCCGCCTGCGCTGCGCGGGCGCCATCTGGCTCAGGAACAGCTTGCCCGTGGCCGAGCAATGGGCCGGCACGCGCGAGCCCGGGTGCAGATAAAAGCGCAGCGGCGCGGGCGTCTCCACCCGGTCCAGGTAGAGCACCTCGCTGCCCGAGAAGGCGGTGATGTTGCAGCTCTCGCCGATATCTCGCACCAGCTGGGCCAGCACCGCATGGCGTGCGCCGTGCGTGGTGTTGTTGAGCAGCACGCTCTCAGCGAGCCGCATCAGGCGCCGGCCCGTGCCGTAGTGCCGGCCATTGCCCTCGCGCTGCAGGATGCCCGCGCCCTCGAGCTGCTGGAGCATGCGGTGCATGGTGGGCTTGGGCAGGCCTGTCTCCTCGACCATGGTCTGCAGCGTGAAGGGCTCGTTCTTCTGGGCAATGGCCTCCAGCAGGGCGAACAGCCGCAGGTTGGGCGTGTCGCCATCGATACGGGCAGGGATGGGGTCACGGGTGTTCATGGTGTTGGTCATCATATGTTTTTCAATTTTTCGAGTCAATTTGTTCCGAAAAAAGAAATTTGTTTGACATCCAGGCGAAGTCAGTCCTAGACTTGCGCCGTAATTTCTTTTTTCGGAACATTGAGTTCCATTTTCAAGGAGACAACATGACTGCAGCCAACAATCGTACGGTGGTCGAAGGCGTCCAGAAGATGACCCCTTCCGAAGCCTTTGTGGAGACCTGCGTGGCCAACGGCGTCACGGAGATGTTCGGCATCATGGGCTCGGCCTTCATGGATGCCATGGACATCTTCGCGCCCGCCGGCATCCGCCTGATCCCCGTGGTGCACGAGCAGGGCGCCGCTCACATGGCCGACGGCTATGCGCGCGTCTCGGGCCGCCACGGCGTGGTGATCGGCCAGAACGGCCCCGGCATCAGCAACTGCGTGACCGCCATCGCCGCCGCCTACTGGGCCCACAGCCCCGTGGTCATGATCACGCCCGAGACCGGCACCATGGGCATGGGCCTGGGAGGCTTCCAGGAAGCCAACCAGTTGCCCATGTTCCAGGAGTTCACCAAGTACCAGGGCCATGTCTGCAACCCCAAGCGCATGGCCGAGTTCACGGCCCGCTGCTTTGACCGCGCCATCTCCGAGATGGGTCCCACCCAGCTGAACATCCCGCGCGACTATTTCTACGGCGAAGTGCAATGCGAAATCCCCAAGCCCATGCGCGTGGAGCGCGGCTCGGGCGGCGAAAACAGCCTGCAGGCCGCCACGGAACTGCTGGCCACGGCCAAGTTCCCCGTGATCCTGGCCGGCGGCGGCGTGGTCATGGGCGATGCGGTCGAGGAATGCAGGCAGCTGGCCGAGCGCCTGGGTGCCCCCGTGGTCACGGGCTACCTGCGCAATGACGCCTTCCCCGCCAAGCACCCGCTGTGGGCCGGCCCGCTGGGCTACCAGGGCTCCAAGGCCGCGATGAAGCTCATCGCCCAGGCCGACGTGGTGATCGCGCTGGGCTCGCGCATGGGCCCCTTCGGCACCCTGCCCCAGCACGGCATGGACTACTGGCCCAAGAACGCCAAGATCATCCAGGTCGAGGCCGACCACACCAACCTGGGCCTGGTCAAGAAGATCTCGGTGGGCATCCACGGCGACGCCAAGGCCGTGGCACGCGAGCTGGGCCGCCGCCTGCAGGGCCAGACCCTGGCCTGCGACGCCACCAAGGCCGCGCGCGCCGACACCATCGCCACCGAAAAGGCGGCCTGGGAGAAGGAGCTGGACGAGTGGACGCATGAGCGCGACCCCTACAGCCTGGACATGATCGAAGAGGCCAAGGGCGAGCGCACGCCCACGGGCGGCCAGTACCTGCACCCGCGCCAGGTGCTGCGCGAGCTGGAAAAAGCCATGCCGCCGCGCGTGATGGTCTCCACCGACATCGGCAACATCAACTCCGTGGCCAACAGCTACCTGCGCTTCGACGAGCCGCGCAGCTTCTTCGCGCCCATGAGCTTCGGCAACTGCGGCTATGCCCTGCCCACCATCATCGGTGCCAAGTGCGCGGCGCCCGACCGTCCGGCCATTGCCTACGCCGGCGACGGCGCCTGGGGCATGAGCATGGTGGAGATCATGACCGCCGTGCGCCATGACATTCCCGTCACGGCCGTGGTCTTCCACAACCGCCAGTGGGGCGCGGAGAAGAAGAACCAGGTGGACTTCTACAACCGCCGCTTCGTGGCCGGCGAGCTGGAAAGCGAGAGCTTCGCGGCCATTGCCAGCGCCATGGGCGCCGAGAGCATCGTGGTCGACCAGATCGAGGACGTGGGCCCGGCGCTGCAAAAGGCCATCGACCTGCAGATGAACCACGGCAAGACCTGCGTGATCGAGGTGATGTGCACGCGCGAACTGGGCGACCCGTTCCGCCGCGATGCGCTGGCCAAGCCCGTGCGCTTCCTCGAAAAGTACAAAGATTTCGTCTGAAGCTGTCTGACACCCCCTGAGGCGCTGCGCGCCTTCCCCCTCTCTACCCGCTGCGCGGGGGAGGGGGACGACACCCTCGGTGCGGGGCGGCCCTTCCTCGGTGTCTCTGGGATGGGCCGCGCCGGTTTCATGCGCCTGGGTGAAGCGCAAGGCCCTCGAAAGCCGATTCCCAGATTCCCTGCGTTGCTCGCGCCGGGCCCTGTACTTTCCCGCAGGAGCTTTCATGGTCCCCCCACTTTCACTTGCCGTGGCCGCCGACGATGCGCCCGCCACGCACCGCCCCCATCTCCAGCACTTGCTCGACCAGGCCAAGGCGCAAGGCCCCATTCCGGTGGCCGTGGCCTATCCCTGTGATGCGGGCTCGCTGCAGGCCGCCATGCAGGCCGCGCAGGCGGGCCTGATCACGCCGCTGCTGGTGGGCCCCGAGGCACGCATCCGGGCATCGGCCCAGTCGGCCGGGCTGGACCTGGCGGGCGCGTCCATCCATTCCACAGCCGACGATCCACGCGCGGCGGCGGCCCAGGCGGCGGCGCTGTGCGGCAGCGGCCAGGCCCGCGCGCTGATGAAGGGCAGCCTGCACAGTGACGAGTTGCTGGGCGCTGCCGTGGCGCGCGAGGCCGGCCTGCGCGGCAGCCGCCGCGCCAGCCATGTGTTCGTGATGGACCTGCCGGGCTTCGAGCGCCCACTGCTGATGACCGACTGCGTGGTCAACATCTTCCCCACGCTGATGGACAAGCGCGACATTGCGCAGAACGCCATCGACCTGGCCCGTGCCATCGGCATTGCCCGGCCGCGCGTGGCCGTGCTCTCGGCGGTGGAGACGGTCAACCCCGCCATCCCCGGCACCATCGACGCAGCCGCGCTGTGCAAGATGGCCGACCGGGGGCAGATCAGCGGCGCCATCCTCGACGGGCCGCTGGCCTACGACAACGCCATCTCGCTGCGCTCGGCGCATCACAAGGGCATCGTCTCCGATGTGGCCGGCCAGCCCGACGTGCTGCTGGTGCCCAGCCTGGAGGCCGGCAACATGATCTACAAGCAGCTGGTCTACATGGCCGATGCCGAGTGCGCGGGCCTGGTGCTGGGCATGCGCGTGCCCATCGTGCTGACCAGCCGTTCGGACTCGGTGGCCAGCCGCATCGCGTCCTGCGCGCTTGCGGTTCTGGCCGATGCGGCGGGCGGCAAGGAGCAGCCATGAGCCAGGTTCAAGCCCCGTTGGCAGCACAGCCGCCCGTGCCGCGCATGCTGCAATGGCTGAAGCTCCTGCCCGGCACAGGCCTGTCGGGCGTGATCGCGCTGGCAGCCACCTTCGTCTCCACGCTGCACGGCGGGCCGCAGCTGCTGTTCGCGCTGTTCTTCGGCGTGGCCTTTCACTTCCTGAGCCAGGACGCGCGCGCCAAGCCGGGCATCGAGTTCTGTGCACGCGGCGTGCTGCGCCTGGGCGTGGGCCTGCTGGGCGCGCGCATCACGGCCACGCAGATCGCGGGCCTGGGCTGGACCACGGCGCTGATCGTCATCGCCGCCGTGGTCACCACGCTGCTGTGCGGCACGCTGCTGGGCCGGCGCCTGGGCCTGACTCGGCCGCAGGGCGTGCTGTCGGGCGGCGCGGTGGCCATCTGCGGCGCCTCGGCGGCGCTGGCCATCTCCTCGGTGCTGCCGCGCGACAAGGACAGCGACCGCTTCACGCTCACCGTGGTGGTCACGGTCACGGTGCTGTCCACGGCCGCCATGGTGCTGTACCCGCTGGTGGCGCGCGCCCTGCATCTGCCGCCCGAGCTGGCGGGCCTGTTCATCGGCGGCACCATCCACGATGTGGCCCAGGTGGTGGGCGCGGGCTACACCATCGACCAGGCCACGGGGGACTACGCCACCATCGTCAAGCTGTTCCGCGTGTCCATGCTGGCCGTGGTGGTGGTCATGGTCTCGGCCCTCTTCAAGCGCCAGCGCGAGGCTGCGGCCGAGCAGCACCACGGCAAGAAGCCGGGCCTGGTGCCCTGGTTCCTGTGGGTGTTCGTCGCGCTGGTGGCCATCAACTCGCTGGGCTGGGTGCCGCCGGGGCTGCAGCACCAGTTGAGCGACCTGTCGCGCAACTGCCTGGTGCTGGCCATTGCGGCCCTGGGCCTGAAGACCTCGTTCCAGCAACTGGCCCAGGCCGGCTGGCGGCCTTTTGCACTGCTGGTGGTGGAGACGCTGTGGATGGCGGCCTTTGTACTGATCGCCATCGAGTTCGAGATGCGGTGAGCCCAGGCGCAACACGACAGTCTTCAGGGCCCGCCATGCGCGGGCCCTTTTCATTTTTCATGGAACCGACGCATTTGATGTTCACGCATTGAGGTGATACATTTGCACACATTTTTTTGACACACATCAACGCCCGACACGAGCCGTGAACGTTCTTCGCAAGCAAACCGGCAGATTCCGCAGACGCACTGCCATCCAGGTCCTCGCCCTCCTGCGCAGGCAACAACCCCTGCAAGCTGCCTTGCTGCGGCTGCTTCCGTGCCTGCTGCTGCTGGCCGGCTGCGCCGTGCTGCTGGACTCCCTGGTGTCCATCCCGCTGTGGGCCGTCGCCGGCCTGACCGGGGTCATGGCGGGCTACATCGCCCACAACTGCCAGGCGTTTGTTGCATCCCAGCGCAGGAAATCCATGCTGCGCCATCTCGCGCGCTGCTGCCTGCTGCACGCCCAATGAAACACAGGCGCCCGGGTCTTCAGGTACCGCTGCTGGCATAGGCTGTCAGCGCCTGCGCGACCGCCTTGAAGACCACGGCGCAGCGCTCGCTCTTGCGCAGGTCCTCATGCATGGCCACCCAGGTATCGAGCTTCCATGAGAATGCCTGCGGCAGCACCCGCACCAGGCCCGCGTCCCTGGCCGCCAGCGCCGACTGGCAGATGCCGATGCCAAAGCCAGCGCGGATGGCGCCCAGCTGTGCCAGGTCGCTGTCCGAGCTCAGCGCCATGGCCTCGCGCGTGAACATCGGAAACTGCTGCTGAAACCTGCGGATGAAGGCGTTCTCATGGTCGAAGCCGATCAGCGAGTGCCCGGCCAGCTCCTGCAGCGAAGCCGGCACCCCATGCCTGGCCAGATAGCTCTCATGGGCATGCAGCCCCAGTTCGATGGCGCCGATATGGCGGGCCACCAGCGCCTCCTGCTGCGGCCGGAACATGCGCACGGCCACATCGGCCTCGCGGCGCAGCAGGTCATCGACCGCGTTGGACAGCACCAGTTCGATGCGCAGTTCAGGATGGGCCGCACGCAATTGCGCCAGCACGGGCGGCAGCAGCTCCACGCCCACGACCTCGCTGGCCGTCAGGCGCACCGTGCCGCGCACGCCCGCGCCATGGCTGGCCGCCACGCGGCGCAGCGCGGCAGCCGTCGCGGCCATGCTGGCCGCATAGGGCTGCAATTCATAGGCCGCTTCGGTGGGCGCGAAGCCATCGGACGAACGGGTGAACAGTTGCAGGCCCAGCGCCGACTCCAGCCCGTCGATGTGCCGGCCCACGGTTGGCTGTGCCAGGCCCATGGCCCGGCCCGCCGCTGACAGCGACCCGGACTCCAGCACCTGCAAAAAGCTGCGATACCACTCCCAATGGGGTTCCGACATCACTGATCCATTCATTTATGCATGGACACCAGAAGATTCTAGGCAATTTTCCTTTTGCAGCGTGTTGCGGACACTGGCGTGGTCACCACAGGACCCGCACCATGCCATCCATTGCACTTTTCGGCGCCGCAGGCGCCATCGGCCAAAGCCTGGCCGCCGCGCTCAGACAACAGGGCCGCGCCTACCGCGTGGTCGGCCGCAACGCAGCCAGCCTGCGCCAGACCTTCGGCGCCGATCCCCTGGCCGAGATCGCCACCTGGAACCCGGATGTCACCGGCTCCATCGAGGCTGCCGCCCACGGCGTGGACACGCTGATCTACCTGGTGGGCGTGAACTACTGGCAGTTTGAATTGCATCCCGAACTGATGCGCAAGACGCTGGAAGGCGCCATTGCCGCGGGCGTGCGCCGCATCGTGCTGATCGGCACCGTCTATCCCTACGGAAAGGCCCGCACCCTGCCCGTGGTAGAAGACCATCCGCGCGATCCCCATACCTTCAAGGGCCGCATGCGCAAAGCCCAGGAGGACCTGCTGCTGCAAGCCCATGCACAGGGCCGCATCGAGGCCACCGTGCTGCGCCTGCCCGACTTCTACGGCCCCGGAGTGCACAACAGCCTGCTGCACGGCGCCTTCGAGGCGGCGGCCCACGGCGGCCGGGCCGACATGATCGGCCCGCTGGACCGGCCGCACGAGTTTGTCTATGTGCCTGATGTGGGCCCCGTCGTGGCGCGCCTCATCGACACGCCGCAGGCATTCGGCAGGGTCTGGCACCTGGCTGGCGCGGGGGCGACCACGCAGCGCGACATCGTCTCGGAGATCGAACGCCTGAGCGGCAGGCCGTTGAAACTGCGCGTTGCAGGCAAGACCGCGCTGCGCCTGGCCGGCCTGTTCAGCCCCTTGATGCGCGAACTGGCCGAGATGCACTACCTGCTGACCGATCCGCTGATCATGGACGACTCGGCCCTGCACGCCCTGCTGGGCCCCATCGCCAAGACCCCCTACGCCCAGGGCATACGCGCCACGCTGGATGCCGCCAGGGCAGGTGCGGGTTCAGGTGCGCGCTCCAGCCCTCAGCAGGCCACGGCCTGAAAACAAAAAAGCCCTGACAGCAGAACTGTCAGGGCTTTTGTCTATCTGGCAGGGGAGGAAGGACTCGAACCCTCGCATGCCGGAATCAAAATCCGGTGCCTTTACCAACTTGGCGACTCCCCTAGAAGACGTAAATTCTAATACGTTTTTTTGGGCCGAAATCCAAAATTCAGAAAATTTGGTCCAAAACGTTCTTCAATCATTCCGGCGCCAACGCGGCATCCAGCTGGCCACGAATCGCCTGCTGCCCCGCCGCCGTGAAGCAGCCAATGAAGACAAAGGCGGACCCGGCCACCTGCGCCGCGCCCAGATCCGCCACGCGCAGCCGGCCTCCCACCACATGGATTTCCTGCAAAGGCTGCTGCCCCCGCAGCCGCACGATGCCCTTGGCCCGCAGCAGCGGCACCGGCAGGGTGCGCAGTGCCTGCCTGAGGCGCTGCTTGTCGAATTGCCGGTGCGTGGTGTACGAGAAACTGGTGATTCCTGCCATCCCGGCGAGACCTGCCGTGCCATCCACGGCCCTCTTCCAGGCGCCACCTTCACCCGCAAGCGCACCCAGCAGGCGCTGCGGGTGCTGCGGTTGGCGTGGCAGGGGCACAGCGTCCAGGAAGACGGCCAGGGGAATCTCGCCGCCCTGTGCGGTCAGCACCGTGGTGTGCGGGGCAATCTCGGCCAGGCGCCGCCTTGCCTTGCCGATCATCGGCGCGCTGGCCAGGTCCGCCTTGGTAAGCACCAGCGCCGTCGCGCCGACGATCTGGCGGCGGACCATGTCGCCGACCAGCGGGTCGCACAGTTGCTCATCGACGTCCTGGGCATCCACCGCCACCAGGATGGCGTTGAGCTGCAGCGCGGGGTCGAGCATGCCGACCTGGGCGATGCGCACGGGGTCGGAGACGCCGCTGGCCTCGATGACCAGCAGGTCCGGGCGGTGGGGCCGCGCGCCCACGGCGGCCAGGGCCTCGGCCAGCCGCCCGCCGATGGAGCAGCAGATGCAGCCGTTTTCCAGCTGCAGCACGTCGCTGCTGCGTGTGCGGATCAGGGCGGCGTCGATGTTGATCTCGCCGAAGTCGTTGACCAGCACGGCCACGCGCAGGCCATCGGCGCGCTCCAGCAGCCGGTTGAGCAAGGTGGTCTTGCCCGCGCCCAGATAGCCGCCCACGACGACCATGGGAATGGGCGCCCGCTGCGCCGCGGCGGCCGGCGTGCTCATGGCGCTGACCCGGGCGCAGGGAAGATGCGCCCGCCCAGCACGGTGCCCCAGACCTTCACGTTCTTGAGGGCGGCGGGCGCCACCGCGCGGGGATCGTCCTCCAGCACGGCGAAGTCCGCCAGCTTGCCGGGCTCGATGCTGCCCACGCGCTGCTCCAGCTTGAGGGTACGGGCCGCGCCCATGGTGATGGCGTGCAGGGCATCGTCCACCGACAGGCGCTCGGCCTCGCCCAGCACGCGGCCTGAAGCGGTTTCGCGCTGCACGGCGCACCAGGCGGTGAACAAGGGGTTGATGGGGGTGATGGGCGCATCGGAGTGCATGGAAAAGTCCATGCCCAGCCGCCGTGCCGTGCCCGCCGCATTCATGCGCGACGCCCACTCGATGCCCACGGTCTGCCCGGCGTGCGCATCGCCCCAGTAATAGAGGTGGTTGGAGAAGAAGTTGACGCACATTCCCAGGCGCGCGGCGCGCTGCAGCTGGGCGCTGCTGGCCAGCTGGCAGTGCTGCAGGGTGTGGCGATGGTCGGCGCGCGGGTGCCTGGCCAGCAGGTCCTCGATCACATCCAGCACCACCTCGGTGGCCTCGTCTCCGTTGGTGTGGATATGCAGTTGCAGCCCGGCCAGGTGGAAGGGCTCGAACAGCGCGGGCAGCTGCGACGGCGGAATCAGCCACAGGCCGTTGGGCTGCCCGCCCGCGTAGCCGGGAGCGCGCAGCCGCGCGGTGAAGCCCTGGATGGAGCCATCCACGATGAACTTGACGGGGCCGAACTGCAGCTTGTCGCTGGCCGACGATGCGGCAGCGGTGTGCACGCGCGCGGCGCCACCTTCCGGGTTGCGCTGCGGCGCAAAGGCCGGGACGATGCGCAGCGGATAGGCCGCGTCGCCCGTCACTTCGCGCAGCGCGGCCAGGCCTTGGGGCGAGAGATCGCTGACCAGGTCGGTGGCCGTGGTCACGCCCGCGAGCTGGGCCACGCGGCCAAACTTCCAGATGGCCTCGCGCTGCTCGGCAGCGGCCAGCGACAGCGCGCTGCCGATCACCTTCTGCACCGGATACATGGCGGCGAACTCCTGCAGCTCGCCCGTGGGCTGGCCCTCGGCGTCCTTGTGGATGCCGTCGATATCGGTGTCCTCGTCGATGCCGGCCAGCGCCAGCATGGCCGAGTTCACATTCATCAGGTGCACGCTGGCGTGCAGGATGACGATGGGCCGCGTGCGCGAGACACGGTCCAGCTCGCGCACCGACAGCCGGCTGCTGCCAAAGAGGATGGGATCGAACCCCCAGGCCAGCAGCGTGGCCTGCGCGTCGGGCAGGGCACGCTCGGCCTCGGCCAGGCGGGCCAGCACGGCGTCCAGCGTGCGCAGGCCGGGCCACAGCCGCCCGTCGGGATCGCGGCGGTCAAAGTAGCCCAGGTAGACCGCATCCCACATGGCGCCTTCCATCAGGTGGCTGTGGGCCTCGATCAGGCCGGGCATGAGCACCTTGCCGCGCAGGTGGTCGATGCGTTCGGCATCGGGCCAGGCGGCCATGTCGGCCTCCCCGCCCACCGCCAGCACCGTGCTGCCGCGCACGGCCACATGGGTGGCCTGTGGCTGGGCCGGGTTCATGGTGAGGATGGTGCGCGCCGCGAAGATGCGCACGCGCTCGCTGGTTTCGTGGTTCATGGGGATGCTTCCCTCAGGCGGTCTTGACGTGAGCCGCACGCGGCAGGCAGTGGACGATGGCCGTGACCAGCAGGTTCAGCGCCAGGCTGATGAAGCCCAGGTTGATGCCGCCGAAGTCCGGTTGCTGCAGGTACAGCACGATGGCCAGCGCCTGCCCGCAGACGATGCCCAGGGCAATGGCCAGAGGCCGGATGCGCCAGCCAAACAGGATGGCCATCATTCCCGGGAAGAACTGCGTCACGCCGTAGTAGGTGGTGTTGATCAGGGTCAGCATCAGGTTGGGCGTGAGCAGCGTCATCACGATGGACAGCAGCAGGTAGATGACGATCACCACCTTGGCGCCCTGCTTTTGCTTGGCCTCGGGCAGGCCGGGCAGCAGGTTGCGCGCCACGATGGGGCCGATGGCCAGGCAGATGCCCGCCAGCACCAGCAGGCCCGACAGCGCGGCGCCTGCGGCGACCAGGCCCAGCAGCCAGTCGGGCAGCAGGCGCACGGCAGCGGCGAAGAAAGCCTCGTTGGGCGATGCCAGTTCCAGGTTCTGGCTGATGGCGTAGTACGAGGCCAGCACCAGGAACGGGTACATCAGCATGTACAGCGGCATGGCGATCTGCGTGCGGCGGATGGTGTGCGAACTCTTGGCCGTGAAGAAGTTCTGCACGGCGAACGGCATCATGTAAAAGCCCAGCGCCTGGAACAGCATGGTGCTCATGGAAAAGCGCAGCTGTGTATCGGTCATGTGGTTGCTGACCTTGGCGCTGGCGGCGGCGAACACATCGCCCACCCCGGCATGCCAGCCCACGGCCACGCCCGTGGCGATGATGGCCACCACCATGAGGATGTCCTTGAGGATGGCGATATAGGCCGAGGCACGCACACCCGAGATGGCGATGTAGGTGAAGGCCAGGCCCGCCGAGATCAGCAGCAGGTGCAGCGGCTGGAAGTTCCAGCCCAGCCCCTTGAGCGCCGCCACCAGCCCCGTGAACTGCAGCTGGCCCCAGGGCAGCAGGAACAGGATGGCCGAGCCGGCCACGATCAGCTCCAGCGCGCGGCTGCCGAAGTGGCCCTTGAACAGGTCCGGCAGCGTGATGGCGTTGTGGCGCAGGCCGGCCTTCCAGATCATGGGGCCGAGGAAGTAGCCCAGCGGATAGGCCAGCAGGATGTAGCCCAGGAACCAGACGCCATAGGTCGGCCCCTTGGCGTAGATGCCGCCCGGAAAGCCGACCATGGTGCCGATGCTGTAGATCTCGCCGGCGGCGAGGAAGAACACCAGGTAGGCGCCGAACTGGCGCGAGGCGACGAAGAAGTCATGCACGCTTTGCGCGCCCTTGCCCGTGCGCGAGCGGATGGCCAGGTACAGGGACAGTGCGATGAAGCCCAGAAAGACTGCGGTGGTCATGGCGGTGCTCCCTTCAGGCCGACTGCACGTCGTCGGCTTCGTGGCGGTCGAACATCAGCCAGCACACGAGCATGCACAGCGACGTCAGCACGAACCACATGAAGATCCACAGGTAGATGAAGGGCACGCCGAGCAGATGGCGATCGACGGACGCGACCCAGGGAAGCAGGCCGATCACCGCGATGTACGGGATGCCTATGCCGATGAACAGCTTGAGCATGGTTTGTCTCCTTTTGCTCCGATGAAAGAGTTGGCGGTTGTGGCCGCTCTATAGGACGTTTCAATGTCCATGGATGCGATCTTAGGAAGTGCCTACCTATAATTCAAATGAGAAATTTACCAACAAACCATGAGGACTCCGCATGGATACCCAGAAGCTGCGGCACTTGCTGGCCATCGTCGAGCACGGCACTTTTTCAGACGCGGCGCGCGCCGTGCACCTGACCCAGCCGGCGCTGAGCCGCAGCATCCGCGCGCTGGAAGACGAGCTCCGGGCGCAGCTGTTCGACCGGGGCGCGCGGCGCGCCCAGCTGACGGTCTTCGGCGAACTGGTGGCCGAGCGCGCACGCCGCATGCGGCTGGAGGAAACCCAGCTGCGGCGCGACCTGGAGCTGCTGCGCGGCGGCCAGGAGGGCGCACTGGCCATAGGCGTGGCGCCGGCCCCGGCGGCACTGCTGCTCAAGCCCTTTCTGATCCACATGGCGCAGGCGCATCCGCGCATCAAGGTGCGCACCGAGATGGGTGCCACCAGCGCCCTGCTGGAGCTGCTGCGCAATGAATCGATAGACGCCATCGTCGGCGACGCCTATGTGCTGCGCGCCGCCGATGACGTGGACATGGAACTGCTGGGCGAGTTGCCCGCCGGCCTGGTCTGCCGCGCGGGCCACCCCGTGCTGCAAAACCCCGGCATGGACGAGATCCGCCGCTACCCCCTGGCCACCACCACGCTGAGCACGGCCATGGCGCGGCAGCTGGCCGAGCTGTGGGGCGAGGGCGCCGAGCCCGACAAGCTGTTCACCCTGCACTGCAACAACCTGGAACTGCTGCGCAGCGTGACCCTGGCCACGGACACCTTGCTGTTCGGCGTGCTGTCCATCACGCGCCAGGAGCGCGCCAGCGGCACCATGGCCGAAGTGCCCCTGCCCGCCGATCCCCGGCGCTGCGGCCGCTACGGCATGGCGCGCATGGGCGCGCGCAGCCTGTCACCGGCGCTGGAAACCGTCTATGCATTCACCCGCACGCATTGGCGGGAGCTGTCCGAGCACGACCAGTGAAGCCGGGCAGGCGCAAGTCATGCGTCGGCCCGCGCCAGCGGCAATGTCTGCGTGCGCAGCCACTCCAGCACCAGGGCGAAGCGGGCCTCGTCATGCACCGGCCTGGGTGACATGAGCACGTAGTGCGAGCCGTCGGCCACAAAGCCGCGCGGCGCGCACAGGGTGCCGCTGGCCAGATCGTCGGCCACCAGCGCCAGCGGCCCGATGGCAATGCCCGCCCCGGCAACGGCGGCCTGCAGGCTCAGGTAGAAATGCTCGAAGCGGGCCTCGCGCCCGGGCTGCAGCGGCACGCCGGTCAGCTCGCTCCAATGCCGCCATGCGTCCGGGCGCGATGCCGTGTGCAGCAGCACGCCGCCCAGCGGCCCGGAGCGTGCCAGCGTCTTCGCAAGTGCAGGCCTGCAGACGGGACCCACGTGCTCCTGCAAAAAGGGCTCGGCAACCACATCGGCGCCCATGTCGAAATCCGCGCGGCGTATGGCCAGATCGATGCCTTCACGCGCAAAGGGCACCGAGCCGCCGGCCGACACCAGGCGCAGCTCGCGCTGCGTGCCGATCGCTTCCTGCAAACCGCCCAGGCGGGGAATCAGCCAGCGCATCAGAAAGGTGGGCTCGCAGGACAGCACCAGCGGCCGGTCCGGCCCGGCGGCCTGCCGCGCTCGGCCCAGCGCGCCGCGCAGGCGCTCCAGCGCCAGGGCCACCTCCTCGGCCAGCACACGCGCCGTAGGGGTGGCAATGATGCTGCGGTTGCTGCGCTGGAACAGCGCGAAGCCCAGCGCCTCTTCCATGTCGCGCACGGCGCGGCTCACGGCGCCATCGGTCAGGTGCAGCTCGCGCGCGGCCTTGGAAACGCTGCCGTGGCGCACCGTGGCCTCGAAGGCACGCAGGGCGGACAGCGGCGGCATATGGGTGGGTGGGGCCATGGGACTGGAGGGCGGCATCGGGCACATCGGACACATCGAAGAAAGGGAGTGGGGAGAGATTTCAATTGACTTTTGATCAACTGAATACTGAATCCATATCGATTTTCTGCAGTGCGATTTTCATGCAAAGTACCTCCATCGATTGAGCTTTCAGCAATGACCATGAATGAAGCCCCCACCATCGCCTCCGCACCCCTGGCCATCACCATGGGCGATCCCGTGGGCATAGGCCCCGAGATCATCGTCAAGCTGGCCATGGACCCTGCCCGGCCCCATGCGCCTTTTTTCGTCATTGGCGACACGGGGCGGCTGCAGCGGGCAGCCGACATACTGGGCGTGCACCCGCGCATCCACGCCATCGATGCGCCGGCCCAGGTTCCCGCCACCGTGCCACCCGCCACCCTCTTCGTGCTCCAGACCGGGGACCGGCTGCCCGAGGACCTGGCCTGGGGACGCATCGATGCGCGTGCCGGGGCCGCCTGCCATGCCTACATACAGCGCGGCATCGACCTGGCCCTGGCCGGCGAAGTCGCAGGCCTGGTGACCGCCCCCATCCACAAGGAGGCGCTGCGCGCCGCGGGCTGCCCCCACCCCGGCCATACCGAGATGCTGGCCGAGGGTTCGGGCACGCGCGACTTCGCCATGATGCTCGCCAATGACGAGCTGCGGGTGCTGCTGGTCTCCATCCACGTGCCGCTGCAGCAGGCCATTGCCGCAGTCACGCCGGACAACGAACTGCGTGCCATCCGCCTTGCGCACCGGGCCTGCCGGGCGTTCGGCATCGCACGGCCCCGTGTGGCCGTGGCGGGACTCAATCCGCATGCCGGCGAGAACGGGCTGTTCGGGGACGAGGACCGCTCGGTGATCATCCCCGCCATTGCGGCCGCACGGGCCGAAGGCATAGACGCCAACGGCCCCTGGCCGGGCGACACGGTCTTCATGCGGGCACGCCGGGGCGAGTTCGACGTGGTGGTCGCCCAATACCATGACCAGGGGCTGATTCCCGTGAAGTACCTGGGCGTCGAGCAGGGCGTGAACATTACCGTGGGCCTGCCCTTCGTGCGCACCTCGGTGGACCACGGCACGGCCTTCGACATCGCCGGCACGGGCCGTGCGGACCATGCCAGCCTGGCCTGCGCGCTGCGCCAGGCGGCGGCCATGGTGCAGGCGGGCCGCTCCGGCGCCAGCGGGCAGGCGCAGCGCCCGGACTTCATCTTCATGCTCACGCAGCAGGACAAGACCATTGCCGATGCGCGCGAGCGGCTGCGCGAAGTGCTGGCCCAGGGCGTGCGCCATGTGGGCTTCAAGGACATAGGCCTGCCCCTGCCCCAGCTGCGCGAGCTGGCCCGGGACATCCGCGCAGGCGGTGCCAGGGTCTATCTGGAAGTCGTCAGCCTGGACGAGGCCAGCGAGGTGGCCTCGGCCCGCGCGGCGGTCGAGCTCGGTGTGGACGTTCTCATGGGCGGCACGCGCCCCGAGGCGGTGCTGCCCGTGCTGCGCGGCAGCGGCATTGCCTACTATCCGTTCCCCGGCAGGATCAGCGGGCATCCGAGCGTGCTTTCAGGGCCGGCCGAGGACATCGTGGCCAGCGCGCGCCGCATCGCGGGGCTGGAGGGCGTTCATGGCCTGGACCTGCTGGCCTACCGTTTCCGGGGCGACGTGCCGGCCCTGATCAAGGCGGTCTGCGATGCGGTGGACAAACCCGTGGTCGTGGCCGGCTCCATTGATCGCAGCGAACGCATCGCGGCCGTGCTTGCCAGCGGTGCCGCGGGTTTCACGGTAGGCACCGCCGCCTTCGAGGAGACTTTTCCAGCCGCGCGACCCGGGCTGGCGGCGCAGTTGCAGGCCATACAGGCGCTGGTGGACTGAGAGCGGGCCGGCCACCGCGCGCACCTCCCGCACTTCCCGCACCTCAGACAACGCACGCAACTCTCGCACCTCCCGTGCCTGCCACGCCTCCCGCACATTCCGCGCGCCGGTGTCACGGGCCAGCAACTGGCGCCGCTCGGCTTCGGCCAGGCGGTGGGTCTTCAGCCGCTGGACCACATGGAACTGGCGCTTCTTGGCCATGAGGGACGCGCCGCCTGCAAGGCCTTCCATGCGGCTTGCCGCCTTGCCATGCTGCGGGGCATTCCAGGGGTACAGGCCTGCCACCAGGGTCACAACGACAGCCAACGCCATGACCACGAGCGCCCTCCAGGGTGCCCGGGGTCCGCGTTGGCCTTGCCTGTGATGCGCCTGAGAGTTCATGAAGACAGGGCAAATGATTGCGGCAGCTTGCATTGGTGCAGGTGCTTTAGCCTGCATCAATGAACCTGGCCTGATACCAGTCCAAAAACCAATCAGAACCTGGCGCACTTCAGTTGCGCCATTCCTTGATTCTCCAGCAGCCGGAATCCGATGAGAACCCTCGTTTTCCAACAGATGCATTGCCTGAATTATGGAGATAACGCCCAGCAGCCTCTATTGCCGCATGAAAAACAAATGATTCATTGCTATCAATAGAAAACCTGAAACCCATCCATGGCCAAAAAGCAAAGCCCGCCAACTGCCCTCTGGACACTGCCAGCCAGGCACCGCGGCGCCACAGATGAACAGCGAATGGCATCACCCTTTCCCCTACCATCCGGCAGCGTGTCGTCCTACTGAATAAACCATGCCATTTAGGGAACGATGATATTCACCCTGAATACCTCTCATTCGGCACCCCATTGACAACGGCCGGTCTTTGAAGTGCAGCGCCGGTATTTGCAGGGCCCAATCGATGGCTGCACGCATTCAGCCATTTTCCGCAGTTTTGTGATCAGTTGTTTTGGCCAGATGGCTTGGCATCCGATGAATAAAGCAGGGATCTTGGTTGATGATTCGAACGCTGCCGCGGACCGTTGCCGGCCCCGCTGGAGTCTGGTCGCGCCTGCCGCTCGCGTGCCTTGGGTGGAGCCTGGCAGCCGCTCCCGTCTTTCTGTGCGGCGCACAGGCGCAAACACCTTCTTCGGCGGCCGTTGCCGGTACCTCCATGGCTGAGGCACGCATCGAATCCCTGGACCGCGACCAGGCCGAGCAGGCCCGGCTCAAGGCACTCTCCGAAGGGGCCGCCCCTGCCTACCAGGACCGTTTCATGGGTCCGGACGAGATCGCACAGTCCGCTGCCGCCGAGCCTGAAGCCGAGCAGCCCGAGGGCTTTCGCGCCTGGGTGGTGGAAAGCCGCCTGGGCTTGGGCGAATCCCGCACCACCGGCCATGGCCGCCAGCGCGCCACAGAAATCGGCCAGCGCCTCGAATACCGCCGCGAGACACTGAACTACGGCGAGTTCACCCTGCAGGCCGAAGGCCGGCACCTGAGCGGCGACAACTTTGGCAATGGCCTGAGTACTGGCGGCTTGAGTATTGGCGGCCTGGGCTATGCCCGGCAAGCCACGAGCGAGCGCTTCACGCTGCGCAACCTTGGCTTTCCGCTGACCACGCAGACCTTCGCCGACACGGCCGTGGGCGACCTCTACAGCGAGCTGACCGATGGCCTGGCGCGCAACTATCGGCTGTCGCTGGGCTCGACCACGGTGCGCGGCGCCTCGGCGCGCATCTTCCGCCCGGACCTGGACCTGCGCGCGGGCTACGGCCAGCGCGGCCTTCTCACGGGAGGGCCCTACCCCGGGTTCGAGAAAAACCAGGGCACGCTGGGCTGGCTGGGCGCCACCATGCGGCTGGACGGCCCCTGGTTTGCCGCCTTCCAGCTGGACCAGGCCGACGATATTCCCGCCTACTACAGTCCCAGGCACTACCCCGGCGATGACACGCAATACGACCCCGGCTCCGCCCTGGGACTGGGCAGCAAGCGCGTGACCAGCTGGGCCGCTTCGCTGGGCTACGGGCGCGGCGTGCTGCGCGATGGCGACTTCAGGCTCCGCACCACGCTGCTGGGCAGCCGTACCAGCGCGCCCCTGTTTTCTCCAGCGGCAGGCACCGCCGGCACGGAGGGCCGCAGCGCCCAGGGCCTGTTCATCGAGGCCAGTGCGCGCGCGGGCGCCTACCGCCATGAATTCGGCCTGCATGCAGCCCAGCCCCAGCTGCACTTTGGCGACTACGCGCTGTCCAGCGCGGCGCGCGGCGCCTATTGGCGCGTGGACCGCCATGTCACCCGCCTGAGCTGGGGCATGGGGCTGGACTACGAACGCACGCCGCAAACCACGGCACAGGATGCAGGCTTTCAACTGTCGGGCTACCGCCGCCTGGGAGCGAATGGCAATGCCCAATACCAGTTCGACCGGCACACGGCCGTGGGCGGCAGCTTCAGCGCCTACCAGACGCGCAACGATGCGGGCACCGCAGGCGGCGGCCAATCGCGCAGCCTTTATGGCAGCGCGTTCTACCAGACCCGCTTTTTCGACTGGCCGCGCAGCCGCTTCATGCTGACCGTCCGGCGCAACGAGCTCATCGTGCTGGGCGACTCCTCCGCCACGGGCCAGGAGGTGCAGTGGGAGCAGGACTGGGCCGGTGCACGCCAGGCAACGCTGCGGTCCGAGCTCACCACCACGCTGGGCTATGCGCGCGACCGCAGCGGCGGCATGTCGCGCAACTATCCAACGGCCGGGCTGCAATGGCGCTACTGGCTGGAAAGCGGGCTGCAGCTGGCCGGCAACCTGCGCTACACCTCGCAAAGCGGCAGCCTCTACACCAGCCGGGGCCTGTCGGGCTCGCTGTCGGCCGAGAAGGAACTGGGCCGGGGCTGGCGCATGGGCGTCATGGCGCACTTCAACCAGGCCCGGTCCTCGCTGCTGCCCACGCCCTCTTCCCTGCCCAACCTCTACCGCAGCGACGAGAAGACTGCCTATGTCTACCTGCGCTGGGAAGGCAGCGCGGGCACGGCCTATGCGGCCGCAGGCGCACCCGGTGAAGGCGTGGGCGGCGGCAGCCTGTCCGGCCGCGTGTTCTACGACGCCAACCGCGACGGCGAACAGCAGGCGGGCGAGGTGGGCGTGGCCGGCGTCGAGGTGGTGCTTGACGGCCGCTACCGCACGGTGACCGACCGCGATGGCCAGTTCGAATTCCCGGTGGTGCCCACGGGCCACCACCGGCTGTCGCTCACCCAGGAAAGCGTGCCGCTGCCCTGGGGCGCCTCCGGCGACAACACCAGCAGCGTGCACGTGCCCCTGCGCGGCCAGGCCTCGGCGTCGATTGCCGTGGTCAAGGTGGGCGAGTGAGTGAATGAATGAATGAATGACTGATTAAGGCGCACAGGCTTCCCAGGCAACCCGTTCCATCCAAGGAGATTCCATGAAACGAACACCCATCGCCCAACGCCTGCTGGCCGCATCGCTCGGCGGCCTCGGCCTGGCCCTGACCGCGTTGCCTGCCATGGCCGAGAGCCAGTACGGATCGGGCACCGGAACCATCACGGCCCAGGCCAAGGTCAACCTCAGCGTGACCGTGCCCAAGCTCATCTTGCTGCGCGTGGGCTCGACCAATACCACGGTGGACACGGTGACCTGGACCTCGACGCTGAGCATCCCCGGCGTGCCCACCACGCCGCTGGCCTCCGTCAACAACACCAACGTGGACTGGAACGGCGCCGCGCCCACCGTGGCCACCGCCTCGGCTGCCGCCACGCTCACGGTCTATGCCTGGACCAATGCAGGCGCCGGCACCATCAACTGCGCGGTCGGCGCCTGGAATGCCACGGGCGGCCCCGCCAACGCGGACTTCACCGTCACGACCACCGGCAACCTGCCCCACCCCGGGCCCAATCTGGGTGCCTGCGCATCCACCTCGTTCCCCTCCAACGTGGTTGCGACGGGAACCTGGGCATATGCGCTGGGAGGTACGCCGGCCAGCTGGGCTGCCAATACCTATACCAACGTCATCACGTATACGGCCCAGGGCATCTGATGGACAAGGCATTGCCTCGCCTGCTGGCCGCAGCAGCCCTCTGCGTTGTGCAGCCGCCCGCGCAGGCCGTGTTCACCATCGTGACCGACACAGACCTGCTCAACTACAGCCTGACACTGCGCGTGGGCACGACCGGGGCAACCGTGGACACCGTGGCCTTCAGCGTGACGGGAGCCAACGCCGGCCTCACGCCCGTGGCCGTGACGGGCACGCCCAGCATCAGTGTCTCGGTGTCTCCCACACGTCCCGCGCTGGGCACCGCCGTGGCCCGGCCAGTCACCCTGGTCGTCGATTCATCCACCGCACTTTCCTGCCAGTCGGGTGGCTGCGGCAGCGCGACCATTCCGTTCAGCAAGATCAGTTGGGTGGCATCGAACAACGGCAATGCTGCGTCCGGCGACATACAGAACGGGCGCTTCACCGCCAGCGCCGGCCAGTCCATTGCCAGCTACAACGCGAACGCATCCGTCTGTTCTGGCGGGCTGTGCCCGGTCGCTGGCTGGACCGTCCAGTCACGGCAACTGACCGGCACCGTGCTGCAGTTCACCTACGACAACGACGTGGTCTACCCGGGCGGCAACTACAAGGGCACCGTGCGCTTCACGGCATCGATGGTATGAGGCCGCTGGCGTGGCCGCTCCTGTGCATGGCGCTGGCCTGGGCCACGGCCCTCGCGGCGCATGCCGAAGTGGCGCGGCTGGACGACTCGGCTTCGCCCCGGTCCCAGGTGCGCAGCGACTTCGCCCGGGCCAGGGTCGTCGGCGAGCGGCTGCTGGAGCTGCCCATGGGACGCATCGAATACCGGCTGGCCACGGCGCCCCATGTCGGCAGCACGGCGCGCATCTTCTATGTGATTCCCGCCCTGGTCACGGGCCTGCGCTCGCCTGCGGGCATGCAGGTGCGGTGGCGCGGCAATGGCGTCTTTGCGGGCGGCACGGGCCGGCCCGGCGACCGGGTCCAGGTCTGGAACGGCGTGGTCCGCACGCCCTGGATGGCCGAGGTTTTCGACCTCACGCTGCACATCGACCCCGCCGAGCTGCGCCTGACCCGGGGCTCGGCACTGAGCTTCGAGTCCTACTTCGAGATCGAGACCCTGCCATGAAAGCTCCTCCCATCGCCGTTTCACTGGCCCTGCTGATCGCCTGCAGCGGCGGCGCCGCCGCACCGTTCGAGCTGGCCGTGGCGCCCTCGCGTTTCGAGCTGTCGGCCAAGCCGGGGGCGCGCACGGGCCAATCGCTGGACATCCACAACCTGGCCTCGGCACCCACCGAGGTGGCCATGCGCACCATCGACTGGACCTATTCCGACACGGGCGACATCACCTACCACGACGAACTGCTGCCCGGCAGTTGCCGGCCCTGGGTGCTGCTGGAGCGGCGCAGCGTCACGATTGCAGGCCGCAGCAAGAAGGCCTTCCGCTTTCAGGTGGAGCCGCCTGCCGATGCGCCGCGCGGCGAATGCCGCTTCATGATCGCCATCGAAGGCGTGGAGCCCGCGCAGCAGACCGTCATACGCAGCGGCGGCGCCAGCCTGAGCCTGCCTGTCACGGGCCGCATCGCGGTGGCCGTCTACGTGACGCTGGGAGGGGCTGCGCCCCAGCTGGACATTCGCCAGCTTTCCATGGCCGAAGACGGCAAGACGCGCCGCGCCCTGGTCACCGTCAGCAACACCGGCGATGCCCATGGCCGGCTGGAAGGCAGCCTGGACGCCGTGGACAACAAGGGCCGCCGCTTCGAACTGGTGCCGGAAGGCACGCCCATACTGCCCGGCCAGACACGCACGCTGGCCCTCATGCCCAAGGGTGAAGACGGCCAGCCCGCCCCGCCGCCCGCGTATCCGGTCAAGGCCAAGGGCAGCCTGGACTGGGAAAAAGGCAGCTTCAAGATCGATGTGGAACTGAAGTGATGGCAACCAGGCCGATCGCGTGGCTGGCCCTGTCCATGGCGCTGGGCGGCCTGGGCCACACCGTGCATGCGGCGTCCAGCACCACAGGCCCCAGCCTGCTGGTGCCGCTGAGCACCTCGGTGAACCTGGACTTCACCATCGCCATCGACAAGTTCATCTTCTTTCGCATAGGCGACGGCACCTGGCCCACGCCCGGCGGCACGACCAGCAGCGTGGCCTTTGTGCTCGCCCCGTCCATCCCTGGCGTGCCCACCACGCCCGTGGCGGGCAGCAACACCTCGGTGAACTGGAGCGGCGCGGCTCCCAGCTTCAGCATCACGCCCAGCGGCAATGTGCTGCCGGTGGAGGTGCGCAGCAACGCAGGCCAGGTCACGCTGCGCGCCACCGCCACCACGGCGCTGGCCAGCGGGGCCAATACCATCCCGCTGTCGGAGATCACCATCGCCACCAGCGACAGCAACCTGCCCGCACCGCTGATACCCAATACGGGAACGGGCGCAGCGGTCAACGTGGTGGCCACCGCCTTTGCGGGGCTGGTCACCCAGCGCACGGCGAACTGGACGCTGTCCTATGCCAACCTGGCCTCCCGCAGGGCAGGCACCTACACCGGGCTGGTCACCTTCACGGCCAGCTCGCCCTGAGCGCTTTGGGAGCTTTGGGAGCTTTGGGCGATTTGGGCGCTTCGGGCGCGCTCAAAGGCCCAGGTACAGCGCAATCAGCGACACAGCAGCCGGCACGGCCTGCACCCAGAGGATCTTGCGGCTGGCCGTGGCGGCGCCATACACGCCGGCCACCAGCACGCAGATCAGGAAGAAGTACTTGAAGCCCAGGCCATCGGCCCCCTGCGCCAGCCCCCAGATCAGCCCGGCGGCGAGAAAGCCGTTGTACAGGCCCTGGTTGGCGGCCAGTGTCCTGGTCTGCAGGGCAAATTCGGGCGTCAGGCCAAACGCGCGGCGTCCGGCCGGCTTGTCCCAGAGAAACATCTCCAGCACGAGGATGTAGACATGGATTGCGGCGACGATGCCGATGAGTACGTTGGCCATCTGGGGTGGGAAGAAAGTGGACAGGCCTCTGTATACGGGATGCACCCACACGCGTCCATGGCCGCTGCGCTACACAGGGCCTGCCACCACCCCTTCCCTGTCACCCGGAAGACTTGCTGCCGGGGTGCGACGGTTTTTCAGCGCCCTGCGCAGGTGCCACGGCGCCAGCGGCCGCACCGCCCAGCGCACCGGCCACGCTGCCTACCGTGCCGCCGACCACCACGCCCACCGGGCCGGCAATCGCAGCACCCGCCGCAGCGCCTGCAGCGGCTCCGGCCAGCACGCCACCGCCGATGAAAACCGAGCGCGACTCGCGCTCTGCATCCTCGGGCGACAGTTCGAACTGCGCGGACGCATCGGGGTCCTGCGAAGGAACACCGTGGCCGGGGCGTGCCTGCTCGACAAGGTCTTCATCCTCGGGGGCATCCGTGGACACCGGCTGGATGGGCTGGATGGATGGCTTGTTGCTTGCATTCATGGGGCTCTCCTTCGGGGCATGCCACACGCATGCGGGACTGCCTGCGCTTCATTGCCCTGTCGTTTTTGTTGTACGCCTCGCCCTGCCGCGCCGCAGCCGGCCCAGGCTGCTGCCCCGCGTCAGCCAAGGCCCGCAGCCCCGCCGACCTTGACTACAGGGGCTCGTAGGACCTGGCCTCCGCCGCCCAAGGCACCTCCTACGCACGTCGCGGCGGCCCGACTACCCGGTGCCCGCAGATGCCGTCCTAAGCTAGAACCCAGAAGCACACAGGCTTCGACTTCGCCAGGCGATGCACAGGTTTTCTTGACGGGCCGGCTACCGCGCCCCATTCAAAGCCGCATCGCTCAGCCGCCAGACGCACCGCGCTGGCGGGTCAGCACAAACCCACTCACTGGAGAACGTCATGGTCACACCCAACACCGCATCGAGCGTCATTTCTTCCGAAACCGTCAGCGGCACCAATGTCTACAACCCGGCAGGCGACAAGCTGGGGACCATAGACACGCTGATGATCGACAAGCTGTCCGGCAAGGTGCGCTACGCCGTCATGGAGTTCGGCGGCTTCCTGGGCATCGGCACGGATCGCTATCCGCTGCCCTGGGAATCCCTCAAGTACGAGCCCAACATGAATGGCTACGTGGTATCGCTGACGCGTGAGCAACTGGACAACGCTCCACGCTATGAGCGCGATACGGCTCCGGCATACACCGATGAATATGGCCGCCGCGTGAACGACTACTACGGCGTGCCCTACCTGTAAATCCCGACCCTTGCGGTCTTTGACACAGCCCCGCTCGCGGGGCGTTTTCTTTGGTGCGGATAGCTGCCAGCAAATGGCCAAGGAAGAACGCCCTGCGCGACTTCACTCCCTCATTCCTGGAGAACTGCCATGAATACCACCCCACCAGCCATCGACTACAAGGCCTGCATGGACGCCTGCCAGGCCTGCGTCATTGCCTGCAATACCTGCGCCGCCGCCTGCCTGAAGGAGTCAGACGTCCAGATGATGGCCGCCTGCATTGCCCAGGACCTGGAATGCGCGCAGATCTGTGAACTGGCCGTGGCCGCAATGGCGCGCCAGAGCCCGCATGCGCCGGACATCTGCCGCCTGTGCGCCCAGATCTGCCAGGCCTGCGCCGACGAATGCAGCAAGCATTCCCACGACCATTGCCAGACCTGCGCGGCAGCCTGCCAGCAATGCGCCATGTCGTGCAATCTCATGGGCATGCAGTCGCACTGACACGGCTGGCATGGGCCATGACAGCCGCCCTGGCAGAAATCCTGCAAACACGCAGGAAAAAACGCCACCGGCGCTGTCGCCAAACGCCGCGCCTTCGCGGAACCGGGCATGCCTACACTTTGATGCATATCCAGGCACACAGGAGGCAAACATGGCACTCGAAATCAGCGCAGAGGAACGGTTCTTCACCCTGCTGAACCAGTTGAAGCACATGCCTCCCTGCTCATCCCGCCAGGAGGCACACGACATGCTGTTGCTGCTCTGGATGCGCATCTGCGAAGGCGCCGGCGCTCGCCGTGAATTGCTCAACCGCATGCGGCAACGCACGCTGTGCGCAGAACATGGCTGGAAAAACCTCGACAAAAGCCCTTGCCATCTGGATTCGGACACCCTGCCGGGCATCCGCATCTATCTGCATTCCAACGGCACCATCGTCATTCAAAGACAGGGGGGAGCGCAGGATTCCGAAATCCTGCACTTCAGCGCCAGGCGCGAATTTGCCGAGGCCTAGGCCCGGTCTGCGCGCAGCGCATGGGGGCAGTCGGAGCAGAGGCTAGGTGCAAACACCAACGATGTCCCACATGCGACATGGGCCCTGTCTCCATAGAATGCGTCATTGTGTAGCACACTATCCATGAGGAATACATGACAGCAGATTACAAAACCCTCCTCCAGCAGAAGGCCGAGCTTGAGGCAAAGATCGCCGCCACCCTGAAGGCGGAAAAAGGCGGAGTCATCGCCAAGGTCCGCGAACTCGTCGAGCAGTTCGGTCTGACCCAGGATGACATCTTCAGCACCGGCAAGGCCAAGTCCGCCAGCATTGGCGTGGCCAAATACCGCGACCCCGCCAGCGGAGCCACCTGGACCGGCCGGGGCAAACCGCCGCGCTGGATTGAAGGCAAGGACCGCAAGGCCCTCGAGATCTGAGCACGGCCCGCCAACGCGGGCCTTTTTTATGGCTGCAACTGCCTGCTGCGTCAGCACAGGCTGCAGTTGCACTACCATCATTGCGTTGTTCTGCAAAGGCAACAGAGCCTTGAGCAACTCACAGGGCCTTTGGCAAAGACGCTCCCCTGCCAGGAGTCTGCGCCGCAAGCCAAGATGCCTTTGCGCAGCACATCTGATCTCATGCAAATCGGCCCACGCCGCGCAGCTTCAGCGATCATTATTCATACTGCATCGAAAAGACATCATGCTTGATGGATCAAAAACACTGGTGATGATTGCTTTCTTTTGGATGACCATGGTCCATGGTGCATCAGGGCAAAACATCCAATCACCGATCTTGCTTCATGAAAGAACATCGCCCACTGCTTTTCCAGTCGCCATTTATCGTGGCATCAAGGTGGATGATTTCAGAAAACTGGTGATCAGTGCTTTCGAAAGCGCCCGGTTTTCCCATACGGCCATTGAAAAATCGAAGGATGGAACGGCGCAATACAAATTCTTCTATTCCGTGGCGACGGGTGGAAAAATTCAGCGCGTTGATGTGGTCCTGCGGGTGGACGAGAACCTTGACAAGAGCAAGAGATGCGCCAGTTGCTTCTTGCGGCTGACCATGATTCCCGATCTCCCCAGCCTTCAATCTTCTTCGTGGATGCTTCAGTACGATCTGAGTCGCCAGGTTTTTTCGGCCATCGATCAAGCCTATGCCAGCATTCACGATCTCGGGCGAAAATCCATGGACGCGGATTTCGGTTTCAACTATAGAAACAAGTGGCGAGGAGAAAGAAATCTATACGAAAACTCATTTGTCGGCATTGATCCATCAAGTCTGAAGACCATGATCATCGACGCATACAGCGTTGCCGGTTTCAAGCTTGCAGGCGATACAACGAAGGATTCCATCCTTTCCGAATTGACCTTCTCTTTTCCCATCGCTCCAGATCAGACCGAAGGTGTTGTCTACAAGATTTCTCTGGCAAGCCAACTCGACGCAAGCAATCGCTGCTATCCCTGTGAGATCAGTGAGGTCTATGACCCTCACCAGCGACTGCCGGCAGCGGGCCTGTCTGGCATGTCCAGCCGGCTGACGCTCGAGTCACGCTTTACCGCTGCCCGCATGCAGGCGCTTGAAAAGCTCAAGAGTGGCACCGAGCACTATTTGCGCCCGGAAACCGTTTTCACCATCCCGCCAAAGCCCGCACCGCTCGGGTCGCCCCGGCCGCAGATCCAGCCACCCATCGTCACATGACTGCCCTGCCACACGCAAACGCCATGCGTGCCGGCCTGCTGGCACGGCATCCAGGGTTCGACGGCCTGTTCATTGCCGGCACGCTGGCATTGGCCCTCGGCATGACGGCCATGGCTTCGATATCGCCTGCCATGCTGCTCGCCATCGTGCTGGTGGATACCTGGCTTTTCGCCAATCCTCATGTCATGGCCACCTTGACCCGGATCGGAGCCAGCATGGCCGATATCCGACGCCATCGCTTCCTGATCTTTGGCCTGCCCGTGATCGTGCTCGGCGGTGTGGTGGCGACCGTGCTGGCATTCGAGGTCGCCGGGCTGTTCACGCTCTATTTCTGCGCGCAGAGCTATCACGTGGCGAGGCAGTCCTTCGGCATCGCCAGGGCCTATCGGCGCTCAGGGATGCATCCCTTTCGCCAGGACAGGCTCGCCGAAGCCCTCATCTACCTCGTTGCCGCGTGGGGGCTGCTTGCCCGCTGCGCCCAGGCGCCCGAGACCTTTCTGGGCTATCCCATCCAACTGCCTGCCGTACCCGCCCAGGCGGCCAATGCGATGGGCGTTGCGGCCATCGCTTGCAGCGCCTTCTGGCTATGGCGACAGGCTCGCCTGGCTCTGACGGGAAACATCGATTGGCGTCACGATGGCTTTGTGGCCTCGCATGCATTCACCTGCTTCGTGGCCTACATCTGGATCACCGACATCACGCTCGGATGGCTCCTGATCAATCTGTGGCACAACCTGCAGTACCTGCTATTCGTCTGGGTGCAGAACATCCGCCGCGAGCGACAGACACAAGCCGACAAGGCGTCGGAGACCGGCTTGTGGAAGAACGCTGCCCGGTATGGTGGTGTGTGCCTGGCACTGGGCTCAATGCTCTACCTGGCCATCGACTGGGCAGGCACACAACTGCTCTGGCTGGGGCTGCCCACTGTGCTAATAGCGCACTTCACCCTTGGTTTCCATCACTATCTGGTGGACGGGGTGATTTGGAAGCGGCGTGCTGCCTCAGCGGAGCATGGCTCACTTGTCAGGCGCGATTGCAAGTAAGCAACCGGGCAAGGCCTTCCCATTCCCATTGCAGGCGGCCACCGGCACGCCAGAAACAGAAAAACCCAGTGCCGTTTTCACAGCACTGGGTTTCATGTTTCTGGCGGAGAGGGAGGGATTCGAACCCTCGGTACGTTCGCACGTACGCCTGATTTCGAGTCAGGTACAATCGACCACTCTGCCACCTCTCCGCAGCGTCGAAGCTGAAATTATAGCCTAAAAATTCAGGCCTTCAGCAAAGTCTGTCCACCCATGTACGGGCGCAGCGCCTCGGGGATGGTCACCGAGCCGTCCGCGTTCTGGTAGTTCTCCAGCACCGCCACCAGCGTGCGGCCCACGGCCAGGCCGGAACCGTTGAGCGTGTGCACCAGCTCGTTCTTGCCCTGGGCATTCTTGAAGCGTGCCTGCAGGCGGCGCGCCTGGAAGGCCTCGCAGTTGGAGACCGAGCTGATCTCGCGGTAGGTGTTCTGCGCAGGCAGCCAGACTTCCAGGTCATAGGTCTTGGCCGCGCCAAAGCCCATGTCGCCCGTGCACAGGCTCATCACGCGGTAGGGCAGGCCCAGCTTCTGCAGCACGGCCTCGGCGTGGCCCGTCATTTCTTCCAGCGCCTCGTAGCTCTTTTCCGGATGCACGATCTGCACCATCTCGACCTTGTCGAACTGGTGCTGGCGGATCATGCCGCGCGTGTCGCGGCCGTAGCTGCCGGCCTCGGAGCGGAAGCAGGGGCTGTGGGCCGTGAGCTTGATGGGCAGCTGGTCCTCGGCCACGACCACGTCGCGCACGAAGTTGGTCAGCGGCACTTCGGCCGTGGGAATCAGGTAGAGCGCCGCGTTGTCGGGCACGGGCTCGCCGTCCTGGCCGCCCTTCTTGGCGGCGAACAGGTCGCCCTCGAACTTGGGCAACTGGCCCGTTCCCTTGAGCGAGTCGGCATTGACGGCGTAGGGCACATAGCACTCGGTGTAGCCATGCGAGTCGGTCTGCAGGTCGATCATGAACTGCGCCAGGGCGCGGTGCAGGCGGGCGATGGGGCCCTTCATCACGGTGAAGCGCGAGCCCGACAGCTTGACGCCCATGTCGAAGTCCAGCCCCAGCGGCTGGCCCACGTCCACATGGTCCTTGACCTCGAAATCAAAGGTCTTGGGCGTGCCCCAGCGGCGCGCCTCCACATTGCCGCTTTCGTCCGCACCGACGGGCACGCTGTCGTGCGGCAGGTTGGGCACGGCCAGCAGCATGGTCTGCAGCTCGCCCTGGATCTGCTCCAGGCGCGTGGCCGACTGGTCCAGCTCGGTCTTGAGGCTGCCGACTTCGGCCTTGGCGGCCTCGGCAGCGTCCTTCTCGCCCTTGCCCATCAGCATGCCGATCTGCTTGGACAGCTGGTTGCGCTTGGACTGCAGCTCCTCGGTCCGTGTCTGCAGGGACTTGCGCTCTGCTTCCAGGGACTGGAAGGCCTCCACGTTCAGGAAGGCCTGGGGCTTTTTGCGGGTCTCCAGCCGTGCGACGGCCGAGTCAAGGTCTTTGCGAAGAAGAAGGATATCGAGCATAGCCGGCAATTTTAGGCGGTATCGCCATGGCAGCGCCCGCCCCTGGGCGTTGGGGGTCTTGCCACTACAGAAATCCCGCACCAGCGCCGATACTTCCGATATGCCGCCCACAGCGGTTTGCGCACCCGGGAGCACCCATGTTTTTTGTCTTCGGTCCCAACGGACAGATGTTTCGCGGTCCCGCCGAGCGGCTGGGCCAGGTGGCGCCCGTGCGCCGCGTACAACGCCCGCAGGCCCTGCGCACGCGCTCGGCCGATGTGATGGCGGGCGACGCCGCCGCCTCGTTCCCCGCCATCCTGGCCGACCTCGCGGGCCAGCCTGCCGCCGCGCCGGAGCCCGCGCCGCGGCTGCGCGGAGCGGTCGATGCCTACCTTTCCACGGAAAAAGGCCCCAGCCAGCCACGCCAGCCCCTGCAGACCGTGGCCGACGTGATGAGCCACGAGGCCGTGACGGTATCGCCCGAGGCCGGTGTCAACGACGCCTGGCGCGTGCTGGCCGAGCACGGCGTGGCCCAGGCGCCCGTGCTGGATGCCGGTGGCCGCGTGGTCGGGCTGCTGCTGCGTGCCGACATGGCGCCGCTGGACCTGCTGCCCGAGCCCGGTGCGATCAAGGACGCCATTGCCCTGGCGCGCCGGCCCGTGAACGAGGTCATGATCTCCCCCATTCCCACGGTGGCCACCACCACCGACCTGCGCCGCGTGGCCGGCGTGCTGCTGGAGACCGGCCTGCCGGGCCTGCCCGTGACCGATGAGCAGGGCCTGCTGGCCGGCTTCATCAGCCGCACCGACATCCTGCGCGCCGTGGCCTCCGATCCGCCGCTGGATCTGTGGAGCTGAGGCTTTCGGCCCCACCATGCAAAACGGGCGCCAGGCGCCCGTTTGCTTTTTGGCCAATGTCCGCTGCGCCTGCGGTTCAGCCGCCCGTCTCGGGCTGCTTGCCCACGGAGATCTCCAGCCCCGTGGCCGCGTCGATCTTCAGGCCCTTGGGCAGCGGGAACTTCACGGTCTCCTCGATGCCATCCATCTTGCGCACCGACAGAGCGCCCAGCTGGCGCAGGCGCTGGATGACCTCGTCCACCAGCACCTCGGGGGCGGAGGCCCCGGCCGTCAGGCCCACGCGCCCGGCATTGGCAAACCATTCCTCGCACAGCTCGCCCGCGTTGTCCACCATGTAGGCGGGCGTTCCCAGGCGCGCGGCCAGCTCGCGCAGGCGGTTGCTGTTGGAGCTGGTGGGGCTGCCCACCACGATGAGCACATCCACCTGCGGCGCCAGCACCTTGACGGCGTCCTGGCGGTTTTGCGTGGCGTAGCAGATGTCCTGCTGCTTGGGCTCGCGCACCTGCGGAAAGCGGGCGCGGATGGCCGCCGTGATGCCGGCGGCATCGTCCACCGACAGCGTGGTCTGCGTGACCACGGCCAGCTTCTCGGTCTGGCGGGGGGTGACACGGGCCACATCGGCCTCGTCCTCGACCAGGTGGATACCCTCGGACAGCTGGCCCATGGTGCCCTCGACCTCGGGATGCCCCTTGTGGCCGATCATCAGGAACTCGTAGCCTTCCTTGGCGAGCTTGGCCACTTCCACATGCACCTTGGTCACCAGCGGGCAGGTGGCGTCGAAGATGGAGAAACCGCGCCGCCGCGCCTCTTCCTGCACCGCCCGGCTCACGCCGTGGGCGCTGAACACCAGGGTGGAGCCGGGCGGCACGTCGTCCAGCTCCTCGATGAAGATCGCTCCCTTGGCCTTGAGATCGTTGACCACGAAGGTGTTGTGCACGATCTCGTGGCGCACGTAGATGGGCGCGCCGAACTTGGCCAGCGCACGCTCCACGATCTCGATGGCGCGGTCCACGCCGGCACAGAAGCCCCGGGGCTCGGCCAGCAGGATTTCCTGGGGCGAGGTCGAGTCCAGCACCTCAGAGCACCCCGATGATCTGCACTTCGAACGTCACCGGCTGGCCCGCCAGCGGGTGGTTGAAGTCGAACAGCACGGCGCCGTCCTCGCGCACCTGCACCACGGCGCCCGCGTAGCTGCCCAGGCCGTCGGGCGTGGGGAACTGCACCACGTCGCCGGGCGCGTACTGCTCGTGCGGGTCGCCCAGCTCGTTCATCAGCTTGCGCGCCACCCACTGCATCATGTCGCCGTTGCGCTCGCCGAAGGCTTCGCCGGCCGGCATCTCGAACGTGGTGCGCGTGCCTTCGGCCAGGCCCAGCAGGCGCTGCTCGACGGCGGGCGACAGCTCGCCCGCGCCCAGGGACAGCGTGGCGGGCTTGTCGTTGAAGGTGTTGATCACATCGCCTGCAGGCCCGGACAGGCGGTAGTGCAGCGTGAGGAACGAGCCGGTCTGGACCGTGGGGAGGGCCGAGGAAGAAGCGCTAGAGGTCATGGAAGTCCCGATAAACTGGCCCGTATTGTAGAAAAACATCCATGCCCCCACGCCCCGTGCAACGGTGTCCCTGCGACGCCCCCCACCTGGCTGAACCATGGCTCTCAAAGACCTGCCCGCCCAGGCCCAGCCGCGCGAAAAGCTCGCGGCGCGCGGCCCCTCGGCGCTTTCCGATATCGAACTGCTGGCCATCGTGCTGCGCACCGGCATGGCCGGCAAGGGCGTGCTGCAGCTGGCCCAGGAACTGCTGCAGCTGCCCGGCCGGGCCGGCCTGTCCGGGCTGCTTCAGGCCGGGCACGCCGACCTGAAGGCCATCAAGGGGCTGGGGCCTTCCAAGTGCGCGCAACTCCTGGCCGTGCTCGAACTGGCGCGCCGCGCCATGGCCGAGCAACTGCGCGAGCGCCCGGCCCTGGCCTCGCCCGAGGCCGTGGCGCGCTACCTGCAGCTGCACCTGGCGGCGCGCCAGCATGAGGTGTTCGCCGTGCTGTTCCTGGACGGCCAGAACCGGCTGATCGCGCTGGAAGAAATGTTCCGAGGCACGCTCACGCGCACCAGCGTCTACCCCCGGGAGGTGGTTCTGCGCGCCCTGCACCACCATGCGGGCGCCGTCATCCTGGCCCACAACCATCCCAGCGGACAGGTCCAGGCCAGCGCCGCCGACAAGGCCGTCACGCAGAGCCTGCAGGCCGCCCTGGGCCTGGTGGACATCCAGGTGCTGGACCATGTGATCGTGGCGCCCGGTGCCTCGCTGTCCATGGCCAGCGAGGGGCTGATGTAGGCAGACTCTGTAAAATGAGAAAAATTCTCATTTGCAAAACCGCTGCACCATGCCCTCCCCGTCCACCGCCGACCCGGTGCACACGCTCTACGTCGCCCACCATGACTGGCTGCACGGCTGGCTGCGGCGCAAGCTGGGCAATTCCCACCAGGCCGAGGACCTGGCGCACGACACCTTCGAGCGCGTGGTGGCGTCCCGGCAGGCCCATGCCATCCAGGAGCCGCGTGCCTACCTGACCACGCTGGCCCAGCGGGTGCTCTACAACTTCTGGCGCAGGCGCGAACTGGAGCAGGCCTGGCTCGATGCGCTGGCCACGCTGCCCGAGGAAGTGGCGCCCTCCCCCGAGGACTATGCCCTGGTGCGCGAAGCCATCGAGGCCCTGGACCAATGGCTGGACGGCCTGCCCCCGAAGGTGCGGCAGGCCTTCTTGCTGCGCCGGCTCGACGGCCTCAGGCACGCCGAGATCGCCGAGGCCATGGGCGTGTCCATTGCCACGGTGGAGCGCTACATGAAGCAGGCCCTGGTGCACCTGTACCTGTCGCCGCAGGCCTTCCCCGGCTGATCGCCTGCATGGATGCCGCCACCGATCAGGCCATCGACTGGCTGGTGCGCCTGGACTCGGGCCACGCCAGCGATGACGACCGCCGCGCCTTCGCCCTCTGGCTGCGCCAGTCGCCCGGCCATGCCCAGGCCTGGGCCATGGTGCAGCAACGCCTGTCCGCCGGGGTGGAGCCCGCCCTTGTGCAGTTGCGCCGGCAGGGCAGGGGCACGGCGGCCCTGGGCCTGCAGGCGCTGGTGGCGCCCATCCCGAAGGCCGCGCGCAGGCGCGGCCTGTTGCGCGGTGGGCTGGCCGCCCTCCTGGCCAGCACCGCCACGGCCTGGCTGGTGCACCGGCAAACACCGCTGACCACGCTGGCCGCCGACCTGCGCACGGGCACCGGCCAGCGCAGCCACCACCGGCTGCCGGACGGCAGCGAGATCGAACTGGACGCGCGCTCGGCCGCCGACATTGCCTATAGCGACACCCGCCGCCTGGTGCGCCTGCGCGAAGGCGCGCTGCTGGCGCAGGTGGCGGCCAGCGCGCCGGGCCAGCCCCTGCGCCCGTTTGTCGTGCAAAGCGCCCAGGGCACGGCCCAGGCGCTGGGCACGCGCTTCATGGTGCGCCAGACCGAAGACAGCACCCTGGTGCATGTGCTGGAGCACAGCGTGCTGCTCACCAGCCTGAACGGCCGGCAGCACCGGCTGCAGGAGGGCCGCAGCGCCTGGATCGACGCCGACGGCATCCGCACGCAGGACACCGCCCACCTGGCGCCGGCCGCCTGGGCCGACGGCGTCATCGACGTGCGCGACCAGCCGCTGGGCGAGGTGATCGACGCGCTGCGGCCCTACCAGGCCGGCATCATCCGCATCAGCCCCGAGGCCGCGCGCCTGCGGATCTTCGGCGTGTTCCAGCTGGCCCGGCCCGACCAGGTGCTGCAGGACCTGGTGGACACCCATCCCGTCAGCGTGCGCCGCTGGGGGGACTGGCTGACGGTGATCGACGTGCGAGATCGGTCCGCTTGAATCTTTTTTGCGCCGCGTGAGGGGTTTTGCCGCCCTTGTCGCACATACGGAATGAAAGCCCTTCATTTCCACCGCAACGACAAGGACCTCCGACTCCATGGCCTCCGCACGCCGCCCTCTCCGTATCCCGCAGCCTGGCAGCACGCCCGCACATCGCAGGCCGAGCCCGCCCTCGCTGCTGCTGCCCGTGGCCGCCGCGCTGGCCTGGTCGCTGTCCGCACCGCCGCAGGCCTGGGCACAGCCGGCGGCGGCCAGCACATCGCAGGCAGCCGCCACGCTGGAATGGAACCTGCCCGCCGGCGCGCTGGACGACTCGCTGGCGCGCATCGCCCGCCAGGCCCAGCGCAGCATCAGCGCCGACCCGGCCCTGCTGGCCGGCAAGCGCGCGCCCGCCATCCGGGGCAGCTACAGCGTGGAGCAGGCCGCCCAGCTGGCGCTGGGCGACAGCGGGCTGCGGCTGGCACGCACGCCCCAGGGCACGCTCACGGTGCTGGCCTCCGCCGCCGCGCCCGCGGCGTCACCGGCCACGGCAGCGCCGGGCCGCGCCCGGGACCATGCGCTGGCCGAGGTCAAGGTGGTCGCCCAGGCCGACCGGGCGGGCACGACCGAAGGCACGGGCAGCTACACCGCACGCGGCCCCAGCGGCGTGGCCACGGGCCTGGCGCTGAGCGTGCGCGACACGCCGCAGTCGGTCAGCGTGATGACCCAGCAGCGCATGGAGGACGAAAACCTCACCAGCATCAGCGACGTGCTGGCGCGCGTGCCGGGCATCTCCACCTCGGCGCTGGGCACCGAGCGCAGCAACGCCAACGCGCGCGGCTACCCCATCACCAACTACCAGCTCGACGGCGTCAGCACGCACACCGAATTCCTGGGCCTGGACGCCCTGCCCACGCAAAGCATTGCCGACATGGCGCTGTACGACCGCATCGAGGTGCTGCGCGGCGCCTCGGGCCTGACCACGGGCGCGGGCGATCCGTCCGGCATCGTCAACATGGTGCGCAAAAAGCCCACGGCGCAGTTCCAGGGCTCGGCCGAGGCCAGCGTGGGCTCCTGGGGCAACCGGCGCGGCGTGCTGGACCTGTCCTCGCCGCTCAATGCCTCGGGCAGCGTGCGCGGCCGCCTGGTCGCCGTGCACCAGGAGGGCGACAGCCACATCGACTTCTACAGCAAGAAAAAGGACGTGCTCTATGGCGTGATCGAGGCCGACCTCACCTCCACGCTCAAGCTCACCGCCGGGCTGGACCACCAGCGCGGCCGCTCGCGCGGCTCCATGGCCTACCTGGGCTTTCCGCTGTTCAGCAGCGACGGGCGGCAGACCGACTTCCCCGTCTCCTTCAACCCGGCCAGCCGCGACAACCGCTTCAACACCGACTCCACCAGCGCCTTCGTCACGCTGGAGCAGGCGCTGGCCAACCGGTGGCAGCTCAAGCTCTCGGCCAACTACCTGCGCTCCAACCAGCGCGAAGACGCGGTCTACCTGGCCGTCAACAACAGCCTGTTCGACCGGGAGACCGGCGATGGCCTGTCGCTCAACGCCGAGCGGCGCGACTACCGGCTGCGCAACAAATCCGTGGACATCAACCTGCGCGGCCCCTTCAACCTGGGCGGGCGCGAGCACGAGGCGGTGCTGGGCTTCGACTACACCGACTTCCAGAGCCTGACCGACGGCAGCTTCGACATCACGGGCCTGCGCAACAAGCCCGTCAACATCTACCAGTGGGACAGCAGCGGCAGCCCGGTGTTCGGCGACCGCTTCGTGGTCTTCGACAGCACGCGCCGCCAGACCAGCCTGTACGGCGCCGGCCGCTTTGCGCTGGCCGACGACCTCAAGCTCATCGTGGGCGGCAAGCTGTTCAACTACGACAGCGACTACCGCACCGACACCACGGCCGGATACCACGAGACCGCGCCCTCATCCGAGCGCCGCGTGTTCACACCCTACGCAGGCCTGGTCTACACGCTGAACCCGCAGCACACGCTGTACGCCAGCTTTGCCACCATCTACAGCCCGCAGACCTCGCGCGACCGCAACGGCTCCTTCCTGGACCCGCAGGAAGGCAACACCTACGAGGCGGGCATCAAGAGCGAATTCCTGGACGGGCGCCTGGCCACCAGCGCCGCCGTCTACCTCATCCGCCAGGACAACCTGGCCGAGTCCGACCCCGGCCAGTTCATCCCGGGCACCACCACCACCGCCTCGCGCGCCATCAAGGGCGCCAAGACGCGGGGCCTGGACCTGGAAGTCAACGGCGCCATCAACCGCCAATGGTCGATTGCCGCCTCCTACAACTTCAGCGCCTCCGAAGACGCCACGGGCCAGCGCATCAACACCACCTTCCCGCGCCAGATGGCCCGCCTGTGGACCACCTACCGCATGCCCGGCGAATGGCGCAGGCTGACCGTAGGCGGTGGTGTCAACTGGAGCAGCGGCATCGAGTACAGCGGCGAAGCCTGGCAGGTCGGCAAGCAGGTCAGCGCACGCCAGGCCTCCTACGCCGTGGCCGGGCTCATGGCCCGCTATGACGTGAGCGACCAGCTGTCGCTGACGCTGAACGTCAACAACCTGTTCGACCGCAAGTACATCGCGGCCATGTCCGGCTGGTGGTACTCGGGCATGTACGGCGCGCCGCGCAATGTCCAGGTCAGCGCCCGCTATCGCTTCTAGATCCACCAGGCCTTGAGAGGGCGCCATGGCCGCCGGGGTGCCGAAATTGCGGTACAACCGGCGTCACCATGACTTTGAAAGCCACCAGCCTGCAGGACCTCGCGCCAGTGCGCCGCGCACTGGCCGAAGCCGCCGCCCAAGAGGCCCTGCTCCAGCAGCAGCGCGCCGAGGCGGCGCGCCGCCTCCTGGCCGAGCAAAAGCTGTTCGAAAACACCGTGGGCCCGGTGCATGCGCTCAAGTCCGCGCACGCCCGCCACCTCCATGCCCCCGAGCCCCCCGAGCCGCTGCCCCTGCAGCTGGAGCTGGACGAGCAGCGCGTGCTGCAGGAGGCCATGAGCGACGAGTTCGACGTCAGCACCCTGCTGGACACCGACGACCAGCTCAGCTTCCGGCGCCCCGGCATCGGCCTGGACGTGACGCACAAGCTGCGCGCCGGCCAGTGGAGCATCCAGCGCCAGCTGGACCTGCACGGCCTGCGCGTGGACGAGGCGCGCGAGGCGCTGGGCCAGTTCATCCGCCTGTCGCACCGCACCGGCATACGCTGCGTGCGCGTGGTGCACGGCAAGGGCCTGGGCTCGCCGGGCAAGACCCCCGTGCTCAAGGGCCGCGTGCTGCGCTGGCTGGTGCAGAAAAAGGAAGTGCTGGCCTTTGTGCAGGCCCGCCCGGCCGAAGGTGGCGCGGGCGCCCTGGTCGTCCTGCTGCAGCCGGGCAAGCGCCAGCTGTACTGAGGGCGTGGATGGCGTGAACGGTAATGGTGTTCAGGCCGCGGCCACCGCCGCCGCCTTGCGCGCCCGCCCTATCACCAGCGCCATCACCGCCGCCACCAGGCAGGCCAGGCCGGCCGCATACAGCGCGGGCGTATAGGTCAGCAGCAACGTGCGCGTCAGGCCTGCGCCCCAGGCAGCGGTGGCCGCGCCCAGCTGGTGGGCCGCGAAGATCCAGCCGAACACCAGCCCCACCTTCTGCGGCCCGAAATGCTGGGCCGTGAGCTTGACCGTGGGCGGCACCGTGGCGATCCAGTCCAGCCCGTAGAACATGGCGAACAGGCCCAGGCCGTAGAAGGTGAACTCCGAATGCGGCAGCCAGAACAGCGACAGGCCGCGCAGCCCGTAGTACCAGAACAGCAGCTTGCGGTTGTCGTAGCGGTCCGACAGCCAGCCCGACAGCACGGTGCCCACGAAGTCGAAGGCCCCCATCATGGCCAGCACCGACGCGGCGGGCACCGCGCCCATTCCGTTGTCGCCGCACAGCGAGATGAAGTGCGTCTGCACCAGGCCGTTGGTGGACAGGCCGCAGATGAAGAAGGTGCCCGCCAGCAGCCAGAAGGTGCGGTTGCGCGCGGCCTCGGCCAGCACCTTGAAGGGCGTGCCGAAGTTCATGGCCATGGCCGGCGGCGGCGGGGCCGAGGCATCGCCGCCAAAGGGCACCAGGCCCAGGTCCGAAGGCCGGTCCCGCACGAACAGCAGAGCCAGCACCGCGATCAGGGCGCTGGCCACGAACACCGGCACCGTGGCCGAGCGCCAGCCCCAGTGCTCGATCATCCAGGCGGCCAGCGGCAGGAAGGCCAACTGCCCCGTGGCCGCACTGGCCGTGAGCACGCCGATGACCAGGCCCCGCCGCGCCGCAAACCAGCGGTTGGCCACCACGGCGCCCAGCACCAGCGCCGTCAGGCCCGTGCCCATGCCCAGCAGCAGGCTCCACAGCAAAAACAGATGCCACAGCTGCGTGGCCTGCGTCACCATCGCCATGGCGCCGCCCACCAGGGCCAGGCCCATGCACATCACGGCACGCAGGCCGAAGCGCTCCATCATCACGGCCGCAAACGGCCCCAGCAGGCCGAACAGCGCAAAGCGCAGCGCCAGGCTGCTCGATATCTGCTCCGTACTCCAGCCGAACTCGCGCGACAGCGGCTGCAGCATGGCGCCCGGCAGGCCCAGCGCGGCCGACATGGTCAGCATGGTGAGGAAAGTGATGGCCGCGACCAGCCAGCCGTAGTGGATGCCGCGCCGCTGCAGCCAGCGCGCCGTGGAGTTGGAGAGCATGGGAGTCTCTTCGGGGGTTGGGAATTCGGTAGGGCCTATGCCTGCGGGCCGTCTGCAGCGTTGCCATCGCCAGCGCCACCACCAGCGCCATCGCCATTGCCGCCATCGAGCAGCACCAGGCATTCGTCGATCAACGCATGCAGGGCCGCCACGCGCTCCAGGCCCACGCGGGCGTTGAGCTCGTTCTGTGCGGTCTTCCAGCTTTGCTTGGCCTCTTCGCGCTTGGCCTGGCCCGCGTCGGTGATGTGCACCAGGCGGCTGCGCTGGTCCTCGCCCTGGCCCATGCGCACCCAGCCGGCGTCGATCAGCGGCTTGAGGTTGCGCGTCAGCGTCGAGGCGTCCATGCGCATGCGCCGCGCCAGGTCCGAGGGCCGCACCGGACCGGCGGCCAGCACGTGGCTGAGCAGCGAGTACTGCGTGATGCGCAGCCCCGTCTCGTTCAGATGGGCGTCATACACCTGGCCCACGCTGCGCATGAGCTGGCGCACGCGGTGGTTGGTGCAGCCCTGGGGCACGGCGAGGATGTCTGGATTCACTGGCATGGCGCAAATTATTGCATATACAACTGTTGTAGATACAATAATATCCACACCGCCATCCCAGACAGCCTGGCGCCCGCACTTTTCCCAATGAAAGAGAGACATTCCATGGACACCCGCACCCACTCCCCGGAGCAGGCCGCCCACAGCCTCACCTCCGGCGCCACCTCCAGCCCCACCTCCGGCGCCATCTCCCCTGCCCTGCAAGCCTGGCTGGACGAGGAACAGGCGGTCACCCTCCGGCTGGACGCCGGCCCCGGCGCAGGCGTATCGCGCCCCGACCAGGTCGCAGGCCGCAGCGGGCTGGAGCTGATGCAGGCCATGCTGCGCGGCGAACTGCCCTACCCGCCCATTGCACGCACGCTGGACTTCATGCTGATTTCCGTGGGCGAAGGCAGCGCCGTCTTCCAGGGCCGCCCCGGCGCCAACCACCTCAACCCCATGGGCACGGTGCACGGCGGCTGGTTCGCCACCTTGCTGGACTCGGCGCTGGGCTGCGCCGTCCACACCTGCATGCCGCCGGGCCGGGGCTACACCACGGCCGAGCTGGGGGTGAACCTGGTCAAGGCCCTGACCCCGCGCGTGCCGCGCGTGCGCGCCGAAGGCCGCGTGCTGCACTGCGGCCGCCAACTGGCCACGGCCGAGGCGCGCCTGGTCGGCCCCGATGGCACGCTCTACGCCCACGCCACGACCACCTGCCTGGTGTTCGAGATGCCTCCTGCGCGCTGAAGCCCGTTCGGCACAAGCAAAAAAGCCCCGTGCCAGATGCACGGGGCTTTTTTGTTGCTTGCCTGCCGGAACTTACTTCGACAGATCCAGGCGGTACTTGGACGTGCCCTTGCCCGAGCCGTCATCGGCCGCCACCAGCGATATGTTGGCCAGGCCCGCCGCCTGCGCCACCGGCAGCGCGTTGGCGCCGGAGCTGAACACCACGTTGGCCGAGGTGGCCACCTTGGTGAAGCGCCAGCTCTTGGCCGCGCCATTGGCAGCGCGCGTGATGCTGCCCTTCTTGCGCACGTATCCGATCACCACGTCGCGGTTGGCGTCCGGCGAGGCCCAGATGGCGCTGGAGCCGTCGAGCTTGGCGATGAAACTCTTGCCGCTGGTGGCGCGGTAGTTGTTCGTGGCGATCACGAACTCCTGCGCCGGGTCGATGGCCTTTCCCAGGTACTGCAGGTTCCTGATGCGGCTGCCCACGGGCTGGGTCACGTCGATCTCGTACTGCACATCGGCCGTGGTGAACATGTCGAAGTTGTAGCCCGGGAAGGTGCTGATCAGCTGCTGCTCACCCGTCTTGGCCGGATCGATCTGGTTGAAGCGCTTGGCAGCGGCCTCCAGCCAGTCCTTGATGTCGGCGCCATTCACCTTCACCGCATACACGGTGTTGGGGTACAGGTACAGGTCGGCCGCGTTGTAGATGGCCAGCGGGCCCACGGCCACGTCGGTGTAGTCGGCGCCGCCCTGGAAGCCCGACTTGAACGGCGCGCTCACCGACAGCACGGGCAGCTGCGCGTACTGCGGCAGGCTGGCCTTCACATAGTCGGCCACATAGTCGCGCTGCGCCTGGTTGACGATCTGGATGGCGCCCGGGTCGCCCACATCGGCGAACAGCGTGCTCATGCGGAAGTCCGTGCTGCCGATGGGCGTCTTCACGTACTGGATGGCGGCCTGGTGCTGGCTCTCGATCAGCGGCGCCACCGTCGGGTCCACGGCCACGTAGGTGGCCTTGCCTGCAGCGTCCTTGCCGGTCTGGATATTGCGCAGCTCGCTCTTGCCCGCGCTCTTGTCCACGCTCCACTGCTTGCCGTCCCACTTCAGCGCCAGCTGGATCACGCCCAGCGCCTTGCCCCAGGAACTGGCCATCACCGACTGCACGCCGTTGATGGTGCCCGCCTTGTTGTCCACGCCCGCCTGCGTGAACGCCGGCGTGGCCGCCGTATCGGGGAACACGCTGTGCTGGTGGCCCATGACCATGGCGTCGATGCCGGCCACCTTGCTCAGGTGCAGGCCGGGGTTCTCCATCGTCGGCGAGTAGGCCGCGCCGTCCAGGCCGCCGTGCAGCATGGCCACCACCACATCGGCGCCCTTGGCGCGCATCTCGGGCAGGTACTTCTGGGCGGACTCCACGGCGCCTTCGGTGTAGAGCTTGCCCTCCAGATAGCGCTTGTCCCAGTTCATGATGCCCGGCGTGGTGAAGCCGATCACGCCGATCTTGATGGGCAGCTCCACCGCCTTGCCATCCTTGTCCTTGGCCGCGATCTTGCGCTCCAGAATCACGTAGGGCTGCACCAGCGGCTGCTTGGTCTTGCTGCTGTAGACATTCGACAGCGCCATGGGAAAGCCATTGCCCGCGCACTTGAGCGCCTTGTCCACGCCGTCCACATCCAGGCCGCCGCCCAGCACCTGGTTCAGGAAGGGCAGGCCGTAGTTGAACTCATGGTTGCCCAGCGTGCCCGCATCAAAGCCCAGAGCGCCCATGGCCTTGTACATGGACAGCTGCTGCGTGCAGGGGATCTTGGCCACCTCGGCCTCGTAATCGGCCAGGGCCGTGCCCTGGATGGTGTCGCCGTTGTCCACCAGCAGCGTATTGGCAAACTCCTTGCGCGCCGCACGCACCAGCGTGGCCGTGCGCTCGAAGCCGTAGGAGGCATCCTCGGCCAGCTTGAAATAGTCATAGCTGCGCACATTGAAGTGCAGATCCGTGGTCTCCAGCACGGCCAGCGTGGCCGTCGCGGGCTGGCTGGCCACCGGGGGCGTCGTGCTGTCGTTGCTGTCGCTGCCACCGCAGGCGGCCACCAGCGCGGCGCTGGCCAGGACGCTCAGCGCCAGGCGGCGGGACAGGAGCAGGGATTGCAATGTGGGGAGGTTGCTCAGCGGCATGTGGTTTTTGTGGGGGTGGTGAAGGGGGGGAGTT
>NZ_LFJT01000032.1:0-72890 GCF_001682645.1 Delftia sp. JD2 | reverse complement strand
ATCCTGGGCGAGACCATCGATGACGCGGCCCGCGCCGCTGGTCAGAACGGTCAATGCCGCCTGGAAGACGTTCGCCTCCACGGCGCCGATGTCACACCGCGCACCCTGGGGGCGGACCACGCCGCGCTGGTCCGTGCCGGGTGCGGCCGTGCAGGCCACCCCGTCCAGTGCCGGGCTGCCGGTGCCGTTCAGCATGGTCTGGGTAGGGCCGCCGTGGCTGGCCAGGGGGCCGAGCTGCGGGTTGCCCGTGGTGAAGGCCAGGGCGCTGATGTCGGCATCGTTCAGGGCCTGCGCCAAGCCCAGCAGGTTGTCGCTGCCGCTGGCATCGCTGGTGCCGCCATTGCGCAGGTCCAGCACCACGTCCCTGCCAGCGGGCTGTTTGGTGGCCGGCTCGAACACGCTGCCCTGGGCAATGCTCGCCTGCATCTCCAGCGAGGCGCCGCTGCGGGTGCAACTGATGTTGCCACCCGCACTGCAGGCGGCCTGGGAATCGCCCAGGCTGTAGATGGCGCCGCCTTGCGCGGCAGGGTTGTCGTCGCCATTGGCCTGCACGGTATTGCCGGCCAGGGTGGAGAAACGGATGGTGAGCACGCCGTTGTAGTTGAAAACGGCGCCACCCAGGCCGGCGCCGCCGCCGCTGCTGTTGCCCAGCCCGCCGTGTGCACCGTTGCCAGCGAGGGTGACCTGGTTCAGCGTCAAGGTGCCTGCGTTGTTGAAAATGGCCCCTCCCATGGCGCCTGCGCCACCGCCAGCGTCGAAGGCGCCGCCCCCACCGTTGCCAGCGCCGAAGCCGCCACCGCTGCCACGACGGCCACCACCACCGCCAAAGCCGCCACCGCCGGAGCCGCCGCCGCCACCACCGAAGCCGCCGTTCTTGCCGTTGGCGCTGCTACTGCCACCGCCCAGGCCGCCATCGTCCGGGCCGCCAGCGTTCGGCCCTCCCCCCGGGGAAAAAGTCGCATCCTCGCCCACGCCGGCACCTGCAAAGGAGTTCAAGGAAAGCCTGCCTCCTTGCCCCCCTTGTGCGTGATTGCGCGTGAGCGTGCTGCGTTCGATGGTGAGCTGGCCCCGATTGAAGATGGCACCGCCCGCACCCAGCGCGCCGCCGCCAAAGCGGCTGGAGCCGCCTGTGGCCTGCCCCCCGGCCAGGGTCAGGCCGCGCAGGACCAGGCCACCCTGCGCATCGATGTCGAACAGCCGGAAACCGGGTGCGGTCCCGAGGCGCTGCACGCTCACGCCCTGGGGCGTCAGGCCATTGGCGGTGGCATCGATGGTGATGCGCTTGCCGCTGATGAAGAAGGCGCTGGGGCCGAACTGCGAGACGTAGCCGGGCCAGCTGGCCAGCGGCAGGCAGGTGGCGCCGGCGGCCTGCCCGGTGTCCAGGCAGTTGGTAAAGCGGGTCAGCGAGATGGTCTGCCCATCCAGGGCCGCGCCGAAGACGATGGTGTCGCCATCGGCGGCATGGTTGATGGCATCGCGCAGGGTGTCGCAGTTGCGGTCGCCTGCGGCAGGCGAGCATTGCGCACGAGACAGCGGCTCGGTGTCTGCAATCTCGCCGGCGGTGGTGACGGTGAGTGTGGCGGCCTGGGCCGCGGCGCCGGCAAGGGCCAGTGCCAACCCGCCCGCCAGGCCCGGCAATGTCCGGACCCGGGGGCTCGGCGCGGGTATGGGTGGTACGTCGGCTGCAGCAGACAGATGGATGATGGACATGGCGGACCCCCTCGGTAGGCACAGCATCTCGGTGATGTGCTGAAGAGGGCAAATCTATGGGGTGTCCGGCTTTCTGTATGTCCCCCGTTCGGGCTACATGGGCGATGAGAGGGGGCGGGGGCGCCATGCCGCCCGTGTCACCCATGCCGCCCATGTCGCCTATCCGGGCGACATGACAGCGGTCTTGTTCCATGTGAACATGCGGCCCTCGCCACGCACTCCACGTCCATGGACACGCACACAGACCCTTACTCTGCCGCCGCGACGGGTGGCGCCACACCCATCCGCGTGGCCGTGGTGGAGGACGACGCCGCCTGCCGCCACGCCCTGGTGGGCGTGATCAATGCCGCGAAGGACATGGTCCTGTGCTGGGCGGCAGCCAGCCGCGCGGAGGCCCTGCACCAGCTCGGCCGCGCCGATGGGGCCGGTGCCATGGACGTGATGCTGGTGGACCTGGGCCTGCCCGACGGCAGCGGCCTGGAGGTGATTGCTGCCGTGCGCACCCGCCACCCCGGGGCGGCGGTGATGGTCAGCACCATCTTTGGCGACGAGCAGCATGTGCTGGCCGCCATCGAGGCCGGCGCCATGGGCTATCTGCTCAAGGACCTGGCCGCCGACGCGGTGCTGGAGGAAGTGCGCAGCCTGCACGCGGGCGGCAGCCCCATCAATCCCATGGTGGCGCGCAAGCTGCTGCTGCGCCAGCAGCGGGCCGGGGCGGTGGCCGGGCTGGAACGGTCTGTGGAGCCGCAGGCCGCCGCGCAGGCGCTGTCCACGCGCGAGCTGGAGGTGCTGCGCCTGGTGGCGCGCGGCCATACGCTGGACGAGGTGGCGCGCCAGCTGGGCGTGTCGCGCCATACGGTGCGTACCTTCGTGCGGCGCATCTACGGCAAGCTGCAGGTGTCCAGCCGCACGCAGATGATGCATGTGGCGTTGCAGCGCGGCTGGCTGGCAGAGGGGCGGCAATGAGCACCGCCAGGGTGGGCAGATGACGCAGCCGCTGCGGCAGGGGAGGGTCTTGCTGGTTTCGGCGGGGCTGGTGGCGCTGGCGATGCTGCTGGCGGGGGCGTTCGGGCTGCGTGGCCCCGCCGCATGCGAAGCGGTGCAACTGCGCCAGGCGCAGCTGTGGCGGTCGGACAGCCCGCACTGGGCGCCGCCTGCGGCGCTTGCGTCGGCCGATGACGCGGTGCTGGATGCATCGACGCCGTGGAGCGATGTGGACCTGCCCTATGGGGGCGACAGGGCCGTGTCGGGCAGCGGCGACCTGGCCGCGGCGCCGCCCGAGGTGCGCTGGTTCCGCGCCGTGGTGCCGCCCGAGGCGCTGGCACCCACGCCCCAGGGCGCGCGCCTGTATATCCCGCGCTGGCAGACGGTGGGCACGGTGGCGGTGTATGTGGATGGGAAGCTGGCCTGGCAGACGCGCGGCAGCCGGGTGTGGAACAGTTTCAACCGGCCGGTGTGGCTGGACCTGGGCGGGCTGGCGCAGCCGGGCAGGCCGCTGCAGGTGCATGTGCGCATGGCCAGCCAGCAGGGCGTGGGCGGGGCGCTGTCCAGCCTGTGGGCGGGGCCGGCCGAGTCGCTGCGCCTGTCCTGGCGGCTGCGCAGCCTGCTCCAGGCCGATCTGGTGGTCTATACGGCGGGCTCCTACCTGGTGCTGGGCCTGTTCGCGCTGGCGCTGTGGACGCTGCAGCGGCGGCGCGGGGATGTGGTGTTCCTGCTGTTCTTCCTGATGTCGCTGTGCCAGTTGCTGGGCTCGCTGCAGTTCATGGTGGACGGCGAGGGGCTGGCCCTGTCGGACGGCTGGTTCTCCTGGCTGACGCTGGCCGGCCTCATGGGCGCCACGGTGGCGGCCTTCCATTTCCTGTGCCTGATGCAGCGCAGGCGCCGGCCATGGCTGGGCAGGGTGCTGCAGGGCTATGTGGGCACGGTGCTGCTGGTGGCGGTGCCGCTGTGGGGGCCGGCGCACGAGACCATCCTGCCGCTGCTGCGGCTGCTGATGGTGCCGCCGGAGATCCTGGTGCTGTGCATGGCCGTGGCGGGCGCCTGGCGCATGCGCGATGGCGGCAGCACCATGCTGGCCGTGTGGATGCTGCTGTCGTTTCCCATCGGCTTCCATGACCTGGCGCTGCAGAGCTACCTGATCAGCATAGAGAGCATCTACCTCACGCCCTATGTGTACCTGGGGCTGTTCACGCTGTTCCTGCTGGTGGCCTACCGGCGTTACAACGGCGCGCTGGCCGTGGCCGAGAACGCCAACCTGCATCTGGCGGAACGGCTCAAGGCCCAGGAGGCCGAGCTGGCCCAGGCCCATGAGCGCCTGCTGGCCGTGGAGCGCGAACAGACGCTGATGCAGGAGCGCCAGCGCCTGATGCGCGAGATGCACGACGGCGTGGGCTCTTCGCTGATGAGCGCGCTGCGCGTGGTGGAGTTCAACCAGGCCGGCACGGTGGACCTGGTGCAGCTGCTGCAGGAGTGCATCGATGACCTGAAGCTGTCCATCGATTCGCTGGAGCCGCTGGACTGCGACCTGCTGGCGCTGCTGGCCGGGCTGCGCTACCGGCTGGGGCCGCGCCTGGAGGGGGCGGGGCTGCGGCTGCACTGGGAGGTGAGCGACCTGCCCGCGCTGCCCTGGCTGGACGCGCAGGCCGCCCTGCATGTGCTGCGCATCCTGCAGGAGGTGCTGACCAACATCATCAAGCACAGCGGCGCGCGCGAGATCACGGTGCGCACGGCCCAGGCCCCCCTGGACGGCCGGGCCGGCGTGCAGGTGCTGGTGGAGGACGACGGCCACCCCTTCGACCGCGCCCAGGCACCCACCGAGGGCCGCAAGGGACTGGTGAACATGCGCACGCGCGCGCTGGCGCTGCAGGCGCGGCTGGACTGGGTGCCGCTGGCCGGCGGCAATCGCTTCACGCTGTGGATGCCGCTGGAGCGGGCGGGGCCCTAGTCCTGCGCCGTGCGCGCCATGTAGCGCTTGCGCCAGAAGAACACGGTCAGGCCCACGGCAATCGTCGTCATCGAGCCCATGGCCCACCAGAAGCCGTCCTGCTTGTGCACCAGGGGGATGAACTCGAAATTCATGCCGAAGATGCCGGCAATCAGGTTCAGCGGCAGGAAGACGGCCGTCAGCGCGGTCAGCGTGCGCATGATGTCGTTGGTGCGGTTGCTCTGCACCGAAAAATGCATCTGCACCACGGTCTCGGTGCTTTGCTCCAGCCGCCGCACGTGGTGGACCACGCGCTCTATGTGTTCCAGCACGTCGCGGCTGCGCACCTTGAGCAGGTCCAGCTCGCGCAGCGCCGCCGCATCTTCAGGCGGCGCCCAGGTCTCCAGCGCGTCCGTCCAGTCCTGCACGGCGGCGCGCTGGTCTTCGCAGACCTCGTCCAGCTCGTGCAGGGCCAGGCGTGCGTCCAGTAGCGCGCTCCAGTTGGCAAAGCGCGTGCGCGGGCGCAGCAGCTCGGTCTGCCAGTGGTCCAGCTGGCGCGACAGTTCGCGGCGCAGGTCCAGGAAGCCGTCCACGATGAGGTTGACCACGCGCAGCATGAGGTCGGGCGGGCTGGCAGGCAGCCGCGTGCCGGAGGTGGGGTTCAGCCGTCCCTCGCGCGGGTCATTGGGCACGGCGGCCAGCAGCCGCGCGGCATAGGCGTCGCGCACGGTGCAGTCGTCGGGGTGCACGGACAGCAGCACCTGATCGAACATGGCAAAGCCCACGGGACTGGTGTCGATGTTGCGCAGCACGGGCGGGCCTGTGCGGCGCACGGGAGGTGAGGGGGGCAGCGCCTGCGCCGCAGGCGAAGAGGCCGTGCCGGCCTGCGGGGCGGCACGTGCCTGCCCGCTGGCCAGGCGGCGAAAGACCAGCAGGTCGTACTGCGAGGTGTAGTCGTAGCGCGAGGGCAGCTGGGCGTTGAGCAGGTCCGAGACATGCAGGTCCACCAGCTGCTGGCCCGACAGCAGCTGCAGCGTGCGCTGCACCTCGGCCAGCCGCTCCTGCAAGGTGGCGCGGGTGCAGGAGATCCAGACGAATCCCTGCGCGGGCGCCTGGTCGGGCAGGGCGGCCAGTTCGGTGGCGCCGCCCGGCTGCAGGTGGAAGATGCGCATGTTCCTGGCGGCGGGAGCGGCTCCCGCGGGCGGCGTCACCGGCTGCATGCGCTCAGCCGCGCAGCTTGCGCGCGGCGTCGATGGCGAAGTAGGTCAGGATGCCGTCGGCACCCGCGCGCTTGAAGGCCAGCAGCGATTCCATCATCACCTGGTCATGGTCCAGCCAGCCGTTGGCGGCGGCGGCCTTGAGCATGGCGTACTCGCCGCTGACCTGGTAGGCGAAGGTGGGCACGCCGAACTCGTCCTTGACGCGGCGCACCACGTCCAGGTACGGCATGCCGGGCTTGACCATGACCATGTCGGCGCCTTCGGCCAGGTCCTGGGCGACTTCGCGCAGGGCTTCGTCGGTGTTGGCGGGGTCCATCTGGTAGACGTTCTTGTCGGCCTTGCCCAGCGCGCCGCGCGTGCCCACGGCGTCGCGGAACGGACCGTAGAAGGCGCTGGCGTACTTGGCGCTGTAGGCCATGATGCGGGTGTGGATGTGGCCGTGGGCCTCCAGCGCCTCGCGGATGGCACCGATGCGGCCGTCCATCATGTCGCTGGGCGCCACCATGTCCACGCCGGCCTCGGCATGGTTCAGGGCCTGGCCCACCAGGACCTGCACGGTCTCGTCGTTGATGATGTAGCCGGACTCATCCAGGATGCCGTCCTGGCCGTGGCTGGTGTAGGGGTCCAGGGCCACGTCGGTCATCACGCCCAGTTGCGGGAATTCCTTCTTGAGCGCACGCACCACGCGCGGGATCAGGCCGTCGGGGTTGAGTGCCTCCTTGCCGTCGGGCGTCTTCAGCGAGGTCTCGATGGCGGGGAACAGCGCCAGGAACGGGATCTCCAGCTGCACGCACTGCTCGGCCACGGGCAGCAGCAGGTCCAGGCTCAGGCGGTCCACGCCGGGCATGGAGGGCACGGCCTCGCGCTGGTTCGTGCCTTCGTGCACGAACACGGGGTAGATGAAGTCATGGGCCGTGAGCACGTTCTCGCGCACCAGATTGCGCGTGAAGGCGTCGCGGCGCAGGCGGCGGGGGCGGTTGTGCGGGAAGGGGGTGGGGCTGGACAGATGCATGCCGAAAATTGTGCCCCATTCCCGCCGCAGGCCCCGCAACCCTTGCGACGACGCCGGCACGCGGGACTCGGCTTTTGCGCCTGCGCAGCCTGGCGCACCCCTGTACGCACGTACACTGCCCGCATGCTGTGGGTCAAAGCCTTTCATATCGTTTTCGTGGCAAGCTGGTTTGCGGGCCTGTTCTATCTGCCTCGCATCTTCGTCAACGTGGCCATGGTCACGCCCGGCTCGGTGGCCGAGCGCGAGCGCCTGCTGCTGATGGCACGCAAGCTGCTGCGCTTCACCACGCTGCTGGCCGTGCCTGCACTGGGCCTGGGCCTGTGGCTGTACCTGGGCTACGGCATCGGCAAGGGGCCGGGCAACGGCTGGATGCATGCCAAGCTGGCCGGCGTGCTGCTGGTCATCGGCTACCACCACGCCTGCGCGCGCCTGCTGCGCAAGCTGATCGACAACCGGGACCAGCACAGCCACCGCTGGTTCCGCTTCTTCAACGAGGTGCCGGTGCTGCTGCTGGTGGCCATCGTCATCCTGGTGGTCGTCAAACCTTTCTGAGAAACCGATCCAACGAAGAGGGAGGCAGGGCGTGGTGCAAAAGACTTCGGCCTGGCCGCTGGCGCTGGTCTATGCGGTGCTCATCGTTTTCGCCAGCCTGTTTCCTTTCGATGGCTGGCGTGCCCAGGGCATTGATCCGCTGGTCTTCCTGACGGCAAAGATCCCGCCGCCGTACTGGACCTGGTTCGACATCAACATCAATATCGTCGGCTACGCGCCGCTGGGCTTTTTCCTGGCGCTGGCCCTGGTGCGCAGCGGCAGCCCGCGCGCGGCCGTGCCGCTGGCGGCGCTGGCCGGCACGCTGCTGTCGCTGGGCATGGAGTTCCTGCAGATCTACCTGCCGCGGCGCGTTCCCTCCAACCTGGACCTGGTGCTCAATGCGGGCGGCACCCTGCTGGGGGCGCTGGTGGCGCTGCTGCTGGAGCGGCTGGGCGCGCTGGCGCGCTGGAGCGCATTTCGTACCCACTGGCTGGGCGAGGACGGCGGCGGCGCCATGGTGCTGCTGGCGCTGTGGCCCTGGGCGCTGCTCTTTCCCGCCGCCGTGCCCTTTGGCCTGGGCCAGGTGCTGGAGCGGCTGGAGCAGGGGCTGCTGGATCTGCTCGAAGGCACGCCCTTCCTCATGTGGCTGCCGCTGCGCGAGTCCGCGCTGACGCCGCTGTCGCCCGTGACCGAGATGCTGTGCGTGATGCTGGGCCTGTGGGTGCCCTGTCTGCTGGCCTACTGCGTAATGCGCCACATGGGCCGGCGCGCCATGCTGGCGGGCTCTGCGGTGGTGATCGGCATCGGTGTCTCGGCACTGTCGGCCGCGTTGAGCTGGGGGCCGGCCCATGCCTGGGAGTGGGTGGACCTGCCGGTGCGCATGGGCGTGTGGGGTGGCCTGGGCCTGGCCATGGTGGCCATGCCGCTGCCGCGCCGGGCCTGTGCGGCCCTCTTGCTGCTGGTGCTGGTGCTGCAATTGAGCATCCTGAACCAGGCGCCCACCAGCGCCTATTTCTCGGAAACGCTGCAGGCCTGGGAGCAGGGCCGCTTCATCCGCTTCTACGGGCTGGGCCAGTGGCTGGGCTGGCTGTGGCCCTATGCGACCCTGGTCTATGTGCTGCTCAGGCTGGCGCGCCGCGATGCGGCACCGCCGCCGCCCCCGGCGCCTGCAGTGCCGCAGGCCTAGAATCCGCTCCATGAGCGAACACCCACGTCCCGGGGCCGACAGCGGCCAGCAAGGCGCAGGCAACTACTATGCGCGCCACATCTTCTTTTGCCTCAACGAGAGACCCAACGGCGAGGACTGCTGTGCGCTGCACGGCGCCAAGGCGGGCTTTGACCACTGCAAGAAGCAGGTCAAGCAGCTGGGCCTGGCCGGCAAGGGCCAGGTGCGCGTGAACAAGGCCGGTTGCCTGGACCGCTGCGCGGGCGGTCCCGTGGCCGTGGTCTACCCCGAAGGCACCTGGTACACCTTCGTGGACGAGTCCGACATCGACGAGATCGTCGAGTCCCACCTCAAGAACGGCCAGCCCGTGGAGCGCCTGCTGCTGCCGCCCGACGTGGGCCGCTGAGCACCGGCTGGAACTTTGGGCCTTTCCGGGCATCAGTGCTTTGTCAGCTTGGATTGGCTGCTACTACTAGGATAGCGATTGTGAATGCGCAGACCGAACGTTTGACCTTGACCGGCCTTGCCGGGGCCGTGGAGGCCCTGCGCGATGCGCCGGCCGCCGATGCACCGCCGCGCGGCGTGGCCATCATCGCCCACCCCCATCCGCTGTTCGGCGGCACCATGGACAACAAGGTGGTGCAGACCCTGGCGCGTGCCTTCGTGCAGTGCGGCTACACGGCCGTGCGATTCAACTTCCGCGGCGTGGGCGCCAGTGCCGGCGAGCACGACGCAGGCGTTGGCGAGGCCCAGGACATGCTGTCCGTGGTCCGCCAGGTCGCCCCCGAAGGACCGATCGCGCTGGCCGGCTTCTCATTCGGAGCCTTCGTCACCAGCCATGTGCTGGCGGGGCTCTGGAACGAGGGTCGGGTGGAAAAGGCGGTGCTGGTGGGTACGGCGGCCAGCCGTTTCACCGTGGCGCCTGTCCCGCCCGAAGCCCATGACCGGACCCTGGTGGTGCACGGCGAAGCCGATGACACGGTGCCTCTGTCTGCTGTCATGGACTGGGCGCGCCCGCAGATACTGCCTGTTACCGTCGTGCCCGGAGGCGGTCATTTCTTTCACGGACAATTGCCGCTGCTCAAAAGCCTCGTGGTCCGCCATTTGCGCTCACTCCCCTAGCGGCCCGCGCCGCTGCTCAACAGGCCTGCCCCATCGGGCGGGCATGTTTTCGCCTTTCCTGCATTCCCTGCCCTTTAGCGAGAGTTTTCCTCATGAAGCCACTTTCCTCCACGCTGCGAGTCCTGGCACTGGCGGCCGCCATGGCGCCGGCCCTGGCGCTGGCGCAGATCACCCCGCCCCAGCCGCCCGAAATCGCGGCGCGCAACTATCTGCTGGTCGATGTCACCGCCAACCAGGTGCTGGGCGCCAAGGACATCGATGCGCCCATCGAGCAGGCCTCGCTGACCAAGCTGATGACCGGCTACCTGGTCTTCGACGCGCTGCGCGCCAAGAAGATCACGCTGGAGCAGCGCCTGCCCGTGAGCGAGCGCGCCTGGAAGATGCCCGGCTCGCGCATGTTCATCGACCCCAAGATGCAGGTGCCGGTCGATGACCTGGTCAAGGGCATGATCGTGCAGTCCGGCAACGACGCCACCATGGCCCTGGCCGAAGGCGTGGGCGGCTCGGCCGAGAACTTCGTGCGGCTCATGAACGAGCAGGCCAAGGCGCTGGGCATGAAGAACACCAGCTACAAGAACCCCGAAGGCCTGACCGAGCCCGGCCACCTGACCACGGCACGCGACCTGTCCATCCTCGCCCAGCGCCTGATGCAGGACTTCCCCGAGTACATGCACTACTACTCGACCAAGAAGTACTTCTATCCGGGCACGCCGGCCTCCAACGGCACCAACCGCAACTCGCTGCTGTTCCGCGACCCGACCGTCGATGGCCTCAAGACCGGCCACACGGCCGCCGCCGGCTACTGCCTGGTGGCCACCGCCAAGCGCGATCTGCCCAACGTGGGCAGCCGCCGCCTGATCTCCATCGTGCTGGGCGCGGCCAGCGAGAACGCGCGTGCCAATGAAAGCCAGAAGCTGCTGAACTGGGGCTATGCGGCCTTCGATTCGGTCAAGCTGTTCGATGCCGAGCAGGCCGTGGCCACGCCCGAAGTCTGGAAGGGCAAGGCGAACACCGTCAAGATCGGCCGCACCACGCCCATCGTGGTCACCGTGCCGGCCGGCAGCGGCGGCAAGCTGAGCACCGAAGTCGTGCGCCAGGACCCGCTGATCGCCCCGTTCACCAAGGGCCAGGCCATGGGCACGCTCAAGGTCAAGATGGGTGCCGACACCGTGGCCGAAGTGCCGCTGGTGGCGCTGGAAGGCGTGGAGCAGGCAGGCTTCTTCGGCCGGGCCTGGGATGCGATCCGCCTCTGGATCAAGTAAGCCCCGCGCCTGTCGCGCAGGCCCTCGCGTACTGGCTTGAAGGGGGTGCAGTTGTGCGATCTCCCGCAAGCTGGTACAGTCGAGGGCTTTTCGGAATTTCCGAAGGGATTCACGTTTTCGCTTTTCGCAAGCAATTCACGTTTAGGGACGTTTATTAATGCCAACCATTAACCAACTCGTGCGTCAGGGCCGCACGGTCGAAGTTGTCAAATCCAAGAGCCCTGCTATGGAAAACTGCCCTCAGCGCCGCGGCGTGTGCACCCGTGTGTACACCACGACGCCTAAGAAGCCTAACTCCGCTCTGCGTAAGGTTGCCAAGGTGCGCCTGACCAACGGCTTCGAGGTCATCTCCTACATCGGTGGTGAAGGCCACAACCTGCAAGAGCACAGCGTTGTTCTGGTGCGCGGCGGCCGTGTGAAGGACTTGCCCGGTGTGCGTTACCACATCGTGCGTGGCTCCCTTGACCTGCAAGGCGTCAAGGACCGCAAGCAATCCCGTTCCAAGTACGGCGCGAAGAAGCCCAAGGCCAAGTAAGCCCTGCGTTTTTTCGAGGAAGGTGCTGTATCCCGCGTGGCGCGAGATTCAGCGTAGTGACCCCAAACGCAAGTGTTTTGCGCGGGTCGAGTAAGTGGGAGTCCTGTTGACTCTCGCGGTGTCTGAAAAGATGCCAACTGAAGCAAGATAGAGGTAAAAAATGCCACGTCGTCGCGAAGTCCCCAAACGTGAAATCCTGCCGGATCCCAAGTTCGGCAATGTCGAGCTGTCCAAGTTCATGAACGTGATCATGGAAGGCGGCAAGAAGGCGGTCGCAGAACGCATCATCTACGGTGCCCTGGACCTGATTCAAAAGAAGCACCCTGACAAAGACCCGCTGGAAGCCTTCGTTGTTGCCATCAACAACGTCAAGCCCATGGTCGAAGTGAAGTCCCGCCGTGTTGGCGGTGCCAACTACCAAGTGCCCGTCGAAGTGCGCCCCGTGCGTCGCCTGGCCCTGTCCATGCGTTGGCTGAAGGAAGCCGCCCGCAAGCGCGGCGAGAAGTCCATGGCCCAGCGCCTGGCCAACGAGCTGCTCGAGGCCACCGAAGGCCGTGGCGGCGCCATGAAGCGCCGTGACGAAGTTCACCGCATGGCCGAAGCCAACAAGGCATTCAGCCACTTCCGCTTCTAAGAGCACTTCGCTCCCGATCAGACAGGCCGCATGCATTTTTGCCTGCGGCCTTGTCTCGATTAGGAGCATCCCCAGATAAGACTGCTGTCCGTCTGCACCATGAGGCTGGAACGGGCAGAGACTCCCTCCATACGATCAAGGATCCATCATGGCTCGCAAGACCCCCATCGAGCGCTACCGCAACATCGGTATCTCCGCCCACATCGACGCAGGCAAAACCACCACCACGGAACGTATCCTGTTCTATACCGGTGTGACCCACAAGCTGGGCGAAGTGCACGACGGCGCTGCTACGACCGACTGGATGGAGCAAGAGCAAGAGCGCGGCATCACCATCACTTCCGCTGCAGTGACCTGCTTCTGGAAGGGCATGGACCTGTCCTACCCCGAACACCGTTTCAACATCATCGACACCCCCGGCCACGTGGACTTCACCATTGAGGTGGAGCGTTCCATGCGCGTGCTGGACGGTGCCTGCATGGTGTACTGCGCCGTGGGCGGCGTGCAGCCCCAGTCGGAAACCGTGTGGCGCCAAGCCAACAAGTACAAGGTGCCCCGTCTGGCCTTCGTGAACAAGATGGACCGTACCGGTGCCAACTTCTTCAAGGTCGTTGACCAGATGAAGCTGCGCCTGAAGGCCAACCCCGTGCCCGTCGTGATCCCGATCGGCGCCGAAGACAACTTCAAGGGCGTGGTCGACCTCGTCAAGATGAAGGCCATCATCTGGGACGAAGCCTCGCAAGGCATGAAGTTCGAATACCACGAGATCCCCGCCGAGCTGGTGGAGACCGCCAACAAGTGGCGTGAGAACCTCGTGGAAGCCGCCGCTGAAGCCAGCGAAGAGCTGATGAACAAGTACCTGGAAGAAGGTACTCTGTCCGAAGAAGACGTGAAGGCCGGCCTGCGCGCTCGTACGCTGGCTACCGAAATCCAGCCCATGCTGTGCGGTACCGCTTTCAAGAACAAGGGTGTGCAGCGCATGCTGGACGCCGTGATCGACTACCTGCCGGCGCCTGTGGACATCCCTGACGTCACCGGTACCGATCCCGAAAACGAAGAAACCAAGCTCAGCCGCAAGGCCGACGACGGTGAAAAGTTTGCGGCACTGGCCTTCAAGCTGATGACCGACCCGTTCGTCGGTCAGCTGACCTTCGTGCGCGTGTACTCGGGCGTCCTGACCAAGGGCGACACCGTGTTCAACTCGGTCAAGGGCAAGAAGGAACGCATCGGCCGTATCGTGCAGATGATGGCCAACGAGCGCGTGGAAGTCGAAGAAATCCGCGCCGGCGACATCGCTGCCTGCGTGGGCCTGAAGGACGTGACGACCGGCGAAACGCTGTGCTCCGTGGACGCCCCCATCGTGCTGGAACGCATGGTCTTCCCCGAGCCCGTGATTGCACAGGCCGTGGAGCCCAAGTCCAAGGCCGACCAGGAAAAGATGGGCATCGCCCTGTCGCGCCTGGCTGCCGAAGATCCGTCGTTCCGCGTGCGTACCGACGAAGAATCGGGCCAGACCATCATCGCCGGCATGGGCGAGCTGCACCTGGAAATCATCGTTGACCGCATGAAGCGCGAATTCAACGTGGAAGCCAACGTGGGCAAGCCCCAGGTTGCCTACCGCGAAACCATTCGCCAGAAGGTCGTGGACGTGGACGGCAAGTTCGTTCGCCAGTCCGGTGGTAAGGGTCAGTACGGCCACGTGGTGTTCACGGTCGAACCCCAGGAACCCGGCAAGGGCTTCGAGTTCGTCGACGCCATCAAGGGCGGTGTGGTTCCTCGCGAATACATCCCCGCAGTCGAGAAGGGCGTGATCGAAGCGCTGACTTCCGGCGTGCTGGCTGGCTACCCCGTCGTGGACGTGAAGGTCACGCTGACCTTCGGTTCGTACCACGATGTGGACTCGAACGAAATGGCGTTCAAGATGGCCGCCATCTTCGGTTTCAAGGAAGCTGCCCGCAAGGCCAGCCCCGTCATCCTGGAACCCATGATGGCTGTGGAAGTCGAGACGCCTGAAGACTACGCCGGTACCGTGATGGGCGATCTGTCCTCGCGTCGCGGCATGGTGCAGGGCATGGACGACATGGCCGGCGGCGGCAAGTCCATCAAGGCTGAAGTGCCTCTGTCGGAAATGTTCGGCTACGCCACGTCGCTGCGCTCGCAGACGCAAGGTCGCGCTACGTACACGATGGAGTTCAAGCACTACTCTGAAGCTCCCCGTAACGTGGCCGAAGCCATCGTTGCTGCTCGCTCGAAGTAAGCTTTTTTGTATAATTGAAGGCTTTTGAATCGCAGCACCCAGGCGTCTTGGCGCCGGGGTGCTGCGGTTTTTGCCGGTCTGCGATCCCATGCCGCCCTGTCACCTGTGCGGGGCGACCAAGCAATGGGGTGCAGACCTTAAACATCACACAGGTTTTGCTCTTTCGGAGAAATCATGGCAAAAGAAAAATTCCAGCGGAACAAGCCGCACGTCAACGTTGGCACCATCGGTCACGTGGACCACGGCAAGACGACCCTGACGGCTGCTATCGCTACCGTTCTGTCCAAGAAGTTCGGCGGCGAAGCCAAGGCTTACGACCAGATCGACGCAGCACCTGAAGAAAAGGCTCGCGGCATCACGATCAACACCGCCCACGTCGAGTACGAAACGGCCGGTCGCCACTACGCTCACGTTGACTGCCCCGGCCACGCCGACTACGTCAAGAACATGATCACCGGCGCTGCTCAAATGGACGGCGCCATCCTGGTGTGCTCGGCCGCTGACGGCCCCATGCCCCAGACCCGCGAGCACATCCTGCTGGCCCGTCAGGTGGGCGTGCCCTACATCATCGTGTTCCTGAACAAGTGCGACATGGTGGACGACGAAGAGCTGCTGGAACTGGTCGAAATGGAAGTGCGCGAGCTGCTTGCCAAGTACGACTTCCCCGGCGACGACACCCCCATCATCCGCGGCTCGGCCAAGCTGGCCCTGGAAGGCGACCAGTCCGACAAGGGCGAACCTGCCATCCTGCGCCTGGCTGAAGCACTGGACTCCTACATCCCCACGCCCGAGCGCGCTGTGGACGGTGCCTTTGCAATGCCCGTGGAAGACGTGTTCTCGATCTCTGGCCGTGGCACCGTGGTGACTGGCCGTATCGAGCGCGGCATCATCAAGGTCGGCGAAGAAATCGAAATCGTCGGTATCCGCGACACCCAGAAGACCATCGTCACCGGCGTGGAAATGTTCCGCAAGCTGCTGGACCAAGGTCAAGCTGGCGACAACGTGGGCCTGCTGCTGCGCGGCACCAAGCGTGAAGACGTGGAACGCGGCCAAGTGCTGTGCAAGCCCGGCTCCATCAAGCCCCACACCCACTTCACGGCTGAGGTGTACGTGCTGTCCAAGGACGAAGGTGGTCGCCACACTCCGTTCTTCAACAACTACCGTCCCCAGTTCTATTTCCGTACGACCGACGTGACCGGCTCCATCGAGCTGCCCGCCGACAAGGAAATGGTGATGCCTGGCGACAACGTGTCGATCACCGTCAAGCTGATCGCCCCCATCGCCATGGAAGAAGGTCTGCGCTTCGCTATCCGCGAAGGTGGCCGTACCGTGGGCGCTGGCGTGGTTGCAAAGATCATTGCGTAATTCTTGGAAAACTAGGAATACACAATGTCCAAGCAAAAAATCCGCATCCGCCTGAAGGCGTTTGACTACAAGCTGATCGACCAGTCGGCTGCTGAAATCGTTGACACTGCCAAGCGCACCGGCGCGATCGTCAAGGGTCCCGTGCCCCTGCCGACACGCATGAAGCGTTTCGACATCCTGCGCTCGCCGCACGTCAACAAGACCAGCCGCGACCAGTTCGAAATCCGCACTCACCAGCGCCTGATGGACATCGTTGACCCGACTGACAAGACGGTTGACGCTCTGATGAAGCTGGACCTGCCCGCAGGCGTGGACGTCGAGATCAAGCTGCAATAAGAACTTCACGGCCCCTTGCGGGGCCGTTGAAGGGCTTTGATTTAACGCGAACTTGCTTGAAAAGGCAGTTCGCGTTAAAATTTGGGGCTTCGCCTTTCTTGAGCGAAGTTTTATCAACCTTCTTTCGTGCGCAAGGCCTTGGACATCTGGGGCGGGAGCGCAACGCTGGGCCAATTGCAGTTTCAGCGGCGAAAGTTTTGGAGCAAACAAATGAGTCTGAGCAACTCCCTCGGGTTGCTGGGTCGCAAGGTGGGCATGATGCGTCTGTTCACCGATGACGGGGACGCAGTGCCCGTCACGGTGGTGGATGTGTCCAACAACCGTGTGACTCAGGTCAAAACCCAAGAGAACGATGGCTACGTGGCCCTGCAGGTCACTTTCGGTTCGCGCAAGGCATCTCGCGTGACCAAGCCAGAAGCCGGCCACCTTGCCAAGGCAGGTGTCGAAGCCGGTGAAGTGATGGGTGAATTCCGCGTGACCGAAGAAACCGCTGGCAAGTACGCCGCAGGCTCCGTCCTGCCCGTCGCCGAGCTGTTCTCGGTGGGCCAGAAGGTGGACGTGCAAGGCACTTCCATCGGTAAGGGCTTCGCCGGCACCATCAAGCGTCACAACTTCCGCTCGCAGCGCGCCTCGCACGGCAACAGCCGTTCGCACAATGTTCCCGGCTCCATCTCGATGGCCCAGGATCCAGGTCGCGTGTTCCCGGGCAAGAAGATGACCGGTCACATGGGCGATGAAACCATCACCACCCAAAATCTCGACGTGGTTCGCATTGACGAAGCACGCCAACTGCTCTTGATCAAGGGCGCTGTTCCGGGCTCCAAGGGTGGCTTCGTGACGGTGCGCCCCGCCATCAAGGCCAAAGCTTCCAAGGGAGCGAACTAATGCAGCTCGAACTCCTGAATGAACAAGGCCAGGCCGCATCCAAGTTCGATGCGCCCGAGACTGTTTTCGGTCGTGAATTCAACGAAGACCTCGTCCACCAGATCGTGATCGCCTACCGTGCCAACGCACGTCAGGGCACTCGCGCTCAGAAGGACCGCGAGCAGGTTCGTCACACGACTGCCAAGCCGTTCAAGCAAAAGGGCACCGGCCGTGCTCGTGCCGGTATGTCTTCCTCGCCTCTGTGGCGTGGCGGCGGCCGCATCTTCCCGAATCTGCCTGAAGAAAACTTCACGCAGAAGATCAACAAGAAGATGTACCGCGCCGGTATGGTTGCCATCCTGTCGCAGCTGGCCCGCGAAGGCCGTCTGGCCGTGGTGGACTCGCTGAAGCTCGAAAGCCCCAAGACCAAGGTGCTGGCCGACAAGTTCAAGGCCATGAACCTGGAATCGGTCATGGTGATCGCTGAAGAAGTCGACGAGAACCTGTACCTGGCTTCCCGCAATCTGAAGAACGTGTTCGTGGTCGAGCCGCGCTACGCCGACCCCGTGTCGCTGGTGCACTACAAGAAAGTGCTCGTCACCAAGGGTGCGATCGACAAACTCAAGGAGATGTTCGAATGAGCACGCTCAAGTTTGACGAAGGTCGTCTGATGCAGGTGTTGGTTGCTCCCATCGTGTCCGAAAAGGCCACCATGGTTGCCGAGAAGTCCAACGCCGTGACGTTCAAGGTGCTGCAGAGCGCCACCAAGCATGAAATCAAGGCCGCCGTGGAACTGATGTTCAAGGTGGAAGTTGCTGGTGTCTCCGTGGTGAACATCAAGGGCAAGACCAAGCGCTTTGGCAAGACCACTGGCCGCCGCGACCACGTTCGCAAGGCCTACGTGATGCTCAAGCCCGGTCAAGAGCTGAACCTGTCCGGGGAGGCTGCGTAATCATGGCTGTTATCAAGCTCAAACCGACGACCCCCGGCCAACGCGGCACGGTCAAGGTCACGCGTGACCATCTGCACAAGGGTGCAGGTTTCGCCCCCCTGCTGGAGCCTCAGCACCAGAAGTCGGGCCGTAACAACAACGGTCACATCACCACCCGTCACAAGGGCGGTGGCCACAAGCACCACTATCGCGTGGTGGACTTCAAGCGCACCAAGGACGGCATCCCCGCCAAGGTCGAGCGCATTGAGTACGACCCCAACCGTACGGCCCACATCGCTCTGGTGTGCTATGCCGACGGCGAGCGTCGCTACATCATTGCTCCGCGCAACCTGGAAGTCGGCGCAACGATCGTCAGCGGTTCGGAAGCCCCGATCCGCGTGGGCAACACCCTGCCGATCCGCAACATCCCCGTGGGTTCGACCATCCACTGCATCGAACTGAAGATCGGCGCTGGCGCGCAGATCGCCCGTTCGGCAGGTACGTCGGCTACGCTGCTGGCCCGTGAAGGCATCTACGCCCAAGTGCGTATGCGTTCCGGCGAAGTGCGCAAGGTGCACATCGAATGCCGCGCGACCATCGGTGAAGTCGCCAACGAAGAACACAGCCTGCGCCGTCTGGGCAAGGCCGGTGTGAAGCGTTGGATGGGTATTCGCCCGACCGTTCGCGGCGTGGTGATGAACCCTGTCGATCACCCGCACGGTGGTGGTGAAGGCAAGACCGGTGAAGGTCGTCACGCTGTTGACCCATGGGGCAACCTGACGAAGGGCTACCGTACCCGTAACAACAAGCGCACGCAGTCGATGATTGTGTCGCGTCGCAAGAAGTAAAGGGTAGCAAATGACTCGTTCTCTTAAAAAGGGTCCGTTTGTTGACCATCACTTGCTGGCAAAGGCCGAAAAGGCCGTCGCCACCAAGGACAAGAAGCCCGTCAAGACCTGGTCGCGTCGCTCCATGGTTCTGCCCGAGTTCATCGGTCTGACCATCGCCGTGCACAACGGCAAGCAGCACGTGCCCGTGTATGTGACTGACCAGATGGTCGGCCACAAGCTCGGCGAATTCGCGCTGACCCGTACCTTCAAGGGTCACCCGGCGGACAAAAAAGCCAAGAAGTAAGGAATAGAACATGTCTGAAACACGTGCTGTTCTCCGTGGCGTCCGCCTGTCTGTGGACAAGGGTCGCCTGGTCGCGGACCTGATCCGCGGCAAGAAAGTGGACCAAGCCCTGAACATCCTGACGTTCACGCAGAAAAAAGCTGCCGTGATCATCAAGAAGGTGCTCGAGTCCGCCATCGCCAACGCCGAGCACAACGACGGCGCCGACATCGACGAACTGAAGGTCAAGACCATCTTCGTCGAACAAGGCACCACGCTCAAGCGCTTCACCGCGCGTGCAAAGGGCCGCGGCAATCGCATCAGCAAGCCCACGTGCCACGTGTACGTGACGGTTGGCAACTGAAAGGCCTGGGAAGAATATGGGACAGAAAATCCATCCTACCGGCTTCCGCCTGGCTGTTAGCCGCAACTGGGCCAGCCGTTGGTACGCAAGCAACCGTGACTTCGCCGGCATGCTGGCCGAAGACATCAAGGTGCGCGAGTTCCTGAAGGCCAAGCTGAAGAATGCCGCCGTGTCGCGCATCCTGATCGAGCGTCCTGCAAAGAACGCCCGCATCACGATCTTCTCGGCACGTCCTGGTGTCGTGATCGGCAAGAAGGGCGAGGACATCGAGAACCTGAAGAAGGAACTCGCAACCCGTCTGGGCGTGCCCGTGGCTGTGAACATCGAAGAAGTGCGCAAGCCTGAAATCGATGCCAAGCTGATCGCCGATTCGATCTGCCAGCAGCTCGAAAAGCGCATCATGTTCCGCCGCGCCATGAAGCGTGCAATGCAAAACGCCATGCGTCTGGGTGCCCAAGGCATCAAGATCATGTCTTCGGGCCGTCTGAACGGTATCGAAATTGCACGTTGCGAGTGGTATCGCGAAGGCCGTGTGCCACTTCACACACTGCGCGCCGACATCGACTATGGCTTCTCCGAAGCCAAGACGACCTACGGTGTGATCGGTGTGAAGGTCTGGGTCTACAAGGGTGACACGCTGGGTCGTAACGACCTGCCGGCAGCCGAGACCCCCCGCCCCGAAGAAGAACGTCGTCCTCGCGGCCCCCGCCGTGATGGTCGCGGCGATGGTCGTCGTGACGGTGCTGGCCGTGGTGCCCGCCGCCCCGCAGGCGCTAACGCAGCACCTGCTGACGGCAGCGATAAGCCCGCCGGCGCTGGCGCTGATTCCGTTAAGCGCGTTCGCAAGACTGACGCGCCCGCTACAGCAGCGGACGGTAAAGGAGAATAAAGATGCTGCAACCTGCTCGCCGCAAATACCGCAAGGAGCAAAAGGGTCGCAACACCGGTATCGCAACGCGTGGTAACTCCGTTGCTTTCGGTGACTTCGGCCTGAAGTCCACTGACCGTGGTCGCCTGACGGCGCGTCAGATCGAAGCGGCTCGCCGCGCGATCTCGCGTCACGTCAAGCGTGGCGGTCGTATCTGGATCCGCGTGTTCCCGGACAAGCCAATCTCTACCAAGCCCGCAGAAGTGCGTATGGGTAACGGTAAGGGCAACCCCGAGTACTACGTGGCCGAAATCCAGCCCGGCAAGGTGCTCTACGAAATCGTGGGCGTCCCTGAAGAGCTGGCTCGTGAAGCGTTCCGCCTGGCCGCTGCAAAGCTGCCGCTGCGTACGACCTTCGTGTCCCGTCAAATTGGTGCCTAAGGAGAACAACATGACGAAAGCTGCTGAACTCCGCCAAAAAGACGTTGCCGGCCTGGAAGCCGAAGTGAAGTCCCTGCAAAAGGCTCACTTTGGCCTGCGTATGCAAAAGGCTACGCAACAGCTGGGTAACACGAACACGCTGCGTACCACGCGCCGTGACATCGCCCGCGCCAAGACCATCCTTGCTGAAAAGCAAGCTGCCAAGTAATCAGGAAGCCGACATGACGGAAGCTAAAAAATCCCTCAAGCGCACCTTGATTGGCAAGGTGGTCAGCGACAAGCGTGCCAAGACCGTGACGGTCATGGTTGAACGCCGCGTCAAGCACCCGATCTATGACAAGATCATGATCAAGTCCAGCAAGTACCACGCTCACGACGAGCAAGGTGAATACAAGCTGGGCGACGTGGTTGAAATCACGGAAAGCCGCCCGCTGTCCAAGACCAAGAACTGGGTTGCTACCCGCTTGGTGCAAAAGGCTGCTCTGGTGTAAGCCTACACAGGCCCACCGGCTGCAAGGCCACAGGAAACGACCCACAATGTGGGTCGTTTTTTCGTTTGGGGACCACCATTTCGGCGGCCCCCGGTTTTGCACCACAAAGGAGATAGAGATGATCAAAGTCGGAGATGCCCTGCCCGCTGCCACCCTGATGGAATACGTGGAAGTCGAAGGCAATGGCTGCAGCATCGGCCCCAACCCCGTGAAGCTGCCCGAAGCCGCTGCCGGCAAGACCATCGCGGTCTTCGCCGTGCCCGGCGCATTCACTCCCACCTGCTCGGCCAAGCATGTGCCCGGCTTCGTGGAGCAGGCCGAAGCCTTCAAGGCTGCCGGCGTAGACGAGATCTGGTGCCTGTCGGTCAACGACGCCTTCGTGATGGGCGCGTGGGCCCGTGACCAGAAGACCGACGGCAAGGTGCGCATGCTGGCCGACGGCGATGCCGCCTTCGCCAAGGCCACCGGCCTGACGCTGGACCTGAACGGCAAGGGCCTGGGCCTGCGCAGCAACCGCTACTCCATGCTGGTCAAGGACGGCAAGGTCGCCACGCTGAACGTGGAAGGCCCTGGCAAGTTCGAAGTCAGCGACGCTGCCACCCTGCTGGGCCAGGCCAAGGCCTGATCCTGATCGTGCTGCAGGCCTGCAGGGCCTGGGCACCGCGCTTTTGCGAAAAAAGGCATTGCACCCAGGTGCAATGCCTTTTTGTGTTTCAGGGGGCTGCTTCAGCCGGGCCCTAGAAGATATCGGCCTTGAGGTAATGCGCCCCTGCGATGGGGTTGTGATAGTAGGGCGGGATTTCCTGGAAGCCCAGGTCCGTGTAGAGGGCGCGTGCCGACTCCATATCGTCCAGCGTGTCCAGCAGCACATGGTCATAGCCAGCCTGGCGCGCCACATCGAGCATGGCCTCGGCGAGCTGGCGGCCCAGGCCGAAACCGCGAAAGGCCTTGCGTACGAACAGGCGCTTCATCTCGGCGGCGTTGGCGTAATCGCAGTTGTCCAGCGGGCGCAAGGCGCAGCAGCCGGCCACGGCGCCATCGACCTTGGCCAGCAGGATGTGGCCGCGCGGCGATGCGTATTCGCCAGGCAGATCGGCGATCTCGGCCTCGAAATCTTGAAATTGCAGATCGACATCTAGGCTTGCGGCGTACTCCTGGAAGATCTGGCGGACTTCGTCCATGTCTTCCAGGGGATTCGGCGCCAGCAAGGCGACAGCAGGCTTGTCCACGGGCACTTGGCTAAAACGACGGAAAACGCAGTGTAGCGGCAAGCTGGCAACGTCTGGCCACGCCGTCAGAAAGCAGCCCCCAGCTGCTGCACCCACCATGCGGCGGCGCCCGCCACCAACGCCAGGACCAATGCCAACAGGCGGCTGGCTGCCGTGTCGCGTGAAGAGGGCAGGGGTTCGGGCAAGTGCTTGTCTCCCGTCACCATGGCGCGCACCAGACCCCGTCCGCGCCAGGCATAGAACAGGATGGCCAACAGGTGCAGGGCCACCAGCGCGTACAGCAGATACTGCCCCCAGTGCGCGTGGTAGGCGGTGGCCTGTGCCACGGTGTCGCCCGATACAAAGCGGCCCAGCGGCCCGGAGAACGCAATCTCGTCGTCGCTGAGCAACCCGCTGCCCACCTGGGCGATCAGCACGGCCAGCATGGCAAACACGGACAGGGCGCCCAGCGGGCTGTGGCCTGCGCTGTCGCTCTCCGTTCCTTGTCCCCGCACATGGCGCAGCACGGTGGCGGGCGCGTGGATGAAGCTGGCAAATCGCGACCAGCGGCCGCCCACCAGGCCCCAAAGCAGGCGGAACAGCAGCAGGGCCAGCATGGCATGGCCCAGCAGCAGATGCCAGTTCATGGCATTGCCGCCCAGCTTGGCCGTCACGACCAAGCCGACCACCGTTACGGCCAGCAGCCAGTGAAACAGCCGGGTGGGCAGGTCCCAGATGCGGACCTTGTGCTTGGCGGCGCCTTGTGCGGTCGATTCTTGTGCCATGGCATGAAAGCTGGGATGGGGATGGGGCATTGTGCCGCCCCGCATTCCTGCGAGCACCAGGAATGCACCCTGGCCGTGGTCAATCAAAGCGGCGCCGGCAAGATGCCGCTGCCATACTGGTCCGGCAGATTTCCCCACACTCCCAAAGGAAAACCACGATGAAGAAAGTTTCTGCATGGGCGCTGGCCGCCCTGGTGGCCGCCACGGCGCTGCCCGCGTCCGCACAGTTCGCCAAGTCTGAAGACGCCATCAAGTACCGCCAGGGCGCGCTCGCCGTGCTGGGCCAGCATTTCGGGCGCCTGGGCGCCATGGCGAACGGAAAGATCCCCTTCGATGCCAAGGCGGCCCAGGAAAACGCCGAGGTGGTGGCCTTCATGGCCAAGCTGCCTTGGGCCGCGTTCGGCGCGGGCACGGAAGGTGGAAAGGCCAAGCCTGAAATCTGGAAGGAGCAGGCCAAGTTCCAGGACCTGTCGGAGAAGATGCAGGCCGAGACGGTCAAGCTCGCGGCTGCGGCCAAGTCCGGCAACCTGGACCAGCTCAAGGCCGCCTTCGGCCCGGCCGCCGCCAGCTGCAAGGCCTGCCACGACAGCTTCCGCAGCCGTTGAGCGGCGGGCGGAGGATGCACCAATGAAAAACCGGCCTGATGCCGGTTTTTTTGTGCCCTGGTCTGCGCTGTATCAGGCCTCGGCCAGCAGCTTCTCGATCAGCCGATGCAACTCAGCGAAGTCAGGTGCGCCCACATAGCGCTTCACGATGTCGCCGCGCTTGTTGACGATGTAGGTGGTGGGAGTCAGTTGCACATCGCCCCAGGCCCGGGCCACGGCGCCGGTGTTGTCCAGCGCGACCTTGAAAGGCAGCTTGCGCGAATCGGCGAAGTTCACCACATAGCTGGGCGGGTCGTAGCTCATGGCCACGGCCAGGGTCTCGAACCCCTGGCTCTGGAATTTCTGGTGGGTGGCAACGATCTCGGGCATCTCGGCCACGCAGGTGGTGCAGCTGGTGGCCCAGAAATTCACCAAGGTCACCTTGCCCTTGAGGTCGGCCGTGGTCTGCTTGCTGCCGTCCAGCAGCACGAAGGTGGACTGCGGCGCGGCCGTTTGGCCGGCACCCGAATACACCCATGCGCCCATGCCGGCGGCTGCGGCGATCACCACGCCTGCGATCCAATGTTTGCTTGCCATAGCGACGATTGTGCCCAAAGTTGCGCCCGAAGGCCTGCACGCATGCCGTGCACCGCCTTTCGATGCGCAGCAAGGGCAAAAGTTCGGGGCTCGGACAGGTCGGGCCATGCCGATAATGCCGGCATGACATTGATGGAAAGCTTTTCGAAAGCAAAGGGCCGCGCTCTGGCCCTGCGGCTTGGCGCCGCGATGCTGGTGTTGGCGCCCCTGGCCGCCTGCAGTCCCAGGCTGGATTGGCGGCAGGTCGCGGTCGAAGGCACGCCGCTGCGCGTGCTCTTGCCCTGCGATCCGCAATCCGCAACACGGCCGGTGGAGCTGGGCCAGGGCATGGGCACGGTGCAGATGTCCATGATGGGATGCGATGCCGATGCGTCGACCTACGCGGTGTCCCACTTCCTGGTCAGCGAGCCGTCCAGAGCCGCCGAGATGCTGTCGTATTGGCAGGCAGCCGTGCTCGGCCAGATGAACCCGGGTGCTCCGGGGCAGGCCCCGGCGGGCGCCAAGCAACTGCGCTCCAAGGAAGATGGCCCTTTCCTGCCTGCAGGCGCACTGAATCTGCCGCAGTCGCTGCGCACCACGTTTGAAGGCGTGGGGCCCCAGGGCTGGAAGCTCACCGCCCATGGCGTGTGGTTTGCACGAATGGAGCCGGCAGGCGCACGCCTCTACCATGCCGTCATCTACAGCGACAAGCCGCGCACAGACGAGGCCAACAACTTCTTCGCCAGCCTGCAACTGCAATAGCAACGGCAACAGGTTTCGGAGCCACGGATGCGGGAGGCAGCTGTGGCATGGAACGCAGTGCAGGCGCGCCGGTTGCCCTGCATGCGCCTGCGCACGCCATAATCGACTCCGAACCCTGTGACTTCATGACCACGCGCATCCTTTTGTTCACCCACGCACCTTTGGCCCATGCACTGCGCGAATGCGCCTTGCATGTGTTCGCCGACAGTGCCGAGGACGTCCTTGCCCTGGATGTGCCCGCTCAGGAGCCGCCCGAGGCCACCCTGATGCGTGCCGAGCAGTTGCTTGAGGACCATGGCGGCCTGGTGGCGCTGCCCACGCTGGTGCTGACCGACCTCTTTGGCGCGACGCCCTGCAACGTGGCGCAGCGCCTGGTGGCGCAGCTGCCTGCCGGGCGGCTGGTGGCCGGAGTGAACTTGCCCATGCTGCTGCGCTCCATAGGCTATCGCCACGAGGCGCTGGAAGCCGTGGCCGAGCGTGCCTTGGCGGGAGGCAGCCATGGGGTGATGCAGGTGGGCGTGAACACGCCTCAGAACCAGAGTCCGCGACCATCCAATGATCAAGACCCCTATAACCATCAGCAATAAACTGGGCCTGCACGCCCGCGCCTCCGCCAAGCTCACCAAGCTTGCAGGCAGCTTTCCCTGCGAAGTCTGGATGAGCAAGGGCGAGCGGCGCATCAATGCCAAGAGCATCATGGGCGTGATGATGCTGGCTGCCGGCATGGGCTCCGAGGTGCTGCTGGAAACCGAAGGACCGCAGGAGCAGGAAGCCATGGATGCGCTGACGGCCCTGATCAACGACAAATTTGGCGAAGGCCAGTGATGGGCCTCCGCTGCGCTGGCAGACGGTGAGCGCAAAAGAGCAACACGCGCCGGGCCCGGACGATGCCGCATTGCGACGGCCCGGGGCCTGCGCAGCAGCAGGCAAAGGACAGGCGCAATGACGTTTGCAATCCACGGACTGGCCGTTTCACGGGGCATTGCGATAGGACGCGCGGTGGTGGTGGCCTCCAGCCGCATGGAGGTGGTGCACTACTTCATCCGGCCCGACCAGGTGGACGCGGAAATCGACCGCGCCCGCAGTGCACGCAACGCCGTCATCGACGAGCTGCGCCGTCTGCAGGATGAAATGCCCCAGGATGCGCCGGGCGAGCTCGATGCCCTGCTCGACGTCCACCTGCTGCTGTTGCAGGACGAGGCCCTGGCCGCCGCCATCAAGCACTGGATTTCCGATCGTCTCTACAACGCCGAATGGGCGCTGACCACGCAGCTCGAGGTCGTCTCGCGCCAGTTCGACGAGATGGAGGACGAGTATCTGCGCGAGCGCAAGGCCGACCTGGAGCAGGTGGTCGAGCGCATCCTGCGCTACATGAAGGGCATGGCCAGCCCCGTGCCCGCGCCTGCCGCGCTGCCGCGAGCCGATGCAACGGGGGAGGGCGCGCCGCAGCAGCCGCTGCTGCTCGACGAAGTCACCGATGTGCCCCTGGTCCTGGTGGCGCAGGACCTGTCGCCGGTGGACATGCTGCAGTTCAAGAGCCGGCTGTTTGCCGGCTTCATCACGGCCGTGGGCGGTCGCACCTCGCACACGGCCATCGTGGCGCGCAGCATGGACATCCCGGCCGTGGTCGGAGCGCGCGCGGCCAGCCAGCTGATCCGCCAGGACGACTGGATCATCATCGATGGCAACGCAGGCGTCGTCATCGTCGATCCTTCTCCCATCATCCTGGCCGAATATGGCTTTCGCCAGCGCCAGAACGAGCTGGAGCGCGAGCGCCTCTCACGCCTGCGCCACACGCCCGCGCTGACGCTGGACGGAGAGCGCATCGAGTTGCTGGCCAATATCGAGCAACCCGGCGACGGGCCTGCGGCCGTGCATGCAGGCGCCGTGGGCGTGGGGCTGTTCCGCACGGAATTCCTGTTCATGGGGCGCGGCGGCAACCTGCCCGGTGAGGAGGAGCAGTACCGTGCCTACCGCGAAGCGGTGGACGGCATGCAGGGCATGCCCGTGACCATTCGCACGCTGGACGTGGGCGCCGACAAGCCGCTGGACAAGGCACAGCCCAAGGATTACTACCTGAACCCCGCGCTGGGTCTGCGTGCCATCCGCTGGAGCCTGGCTGACCCTGCCATGTTCCGCACCCAGTTGCGCGCCATCCTGCGTGCGGCGGCGCATGGGCAGATCCATCTGCTGTTTCCCATGCTGGCCCACCAAAGCGAGATCGAGCAGACCCTGGCCCAGGTGCGGCTGGCGCAAAGCGAACTCGACGCGCGAGGCGTGGCCCATGGCCCGGTCAAGCTGGGCGCCATGATCGAAGTGCCTGCGGCCGCGCTGATCGTGCGCACCTTTTTGCGTTACTTCGACTTCCTGTCGATCGGCACCAACGACCTCATCCAGTACACGCTGGCCATCGACCGCGCCGACGAGACCGTGGCCCATCTCTATGACCCCTTGCATCCCGCCGTGCTCAAGCTGGTGGCAGACGTGATTGCCGAAGGAAGGGCGCAGGGCAAGAGCGTCTGTGTCTGCGGGGAGACCGCCGGGGATGTGGGCATGACGCGCCTGCTGCTCGGCCTGGGTCTGCGCAGCTTTTCCATGCATCCGGCGCAGATACTGGTCGTCAAGCAGGAAATCTTGCGTGCCGACACACGCAAGCTGACTGCCTGGGCGCAGGAAGTCCTCCGCTCGGACAGTCCCGCAGCGCTGCTGGGACCATGAATTCATGCAGGCGAGGATGCGCAGAAAAAGATTTGCAACTTTAGTTGCGATTGATTCTCATTCGATGCTATGATCAGCCCCAATGCAGCAAGAAACTCTCTGGTGGGGAATTCGAGCTGCAAGCCTTTTTCAGTTTCATCGTGGGGCGACTCGCCAGGCCTGTTCAGCCTGCAGCAAGTCGGTTTGCCAGCCAGCGGTCTGCCGGTTAGCCAGGCTTTTTTTCTACGATGTCAGAAGAGGCAACATCGCCTCCAATTCAAGCAGAGCATGCGTCAGCGGCTCTGCTTTTTTGTTGCCTGCGCGTCTTGATGTGCCGTCATGCGGCCATGAAAAAGCCCTCGGCAGCAGGGCTGGCGAGGGCTGGGCATTGAGGGCCGCCTGGGTGCGGCGAGCTCAAACGCCTGCGGCGTGTGCCTGCTGATCCGCGTGGTAGCTGGAGCGCACCATGGCGCCCACGGCGGCGTGCGTGAAGCCCATCTTGTAGGCTTCTTCCTCGAACATCTTGAAGGTGTCGGGGTGCACATATCGGCGCACCGGCAGGTGGCTGTTGCTGGGCGCCAGGTACTGGCCGATGGTCAGCATGTCGATGTCATGGGCGCGCATGTCGCGCATCACCTGCAGGATTTCCTCGTCGGTCTCGCCCAGGCCCACCATGATGCCGCTCTTGGTCGGAACCTTGGGGTGCAAGGCCTTGAACTTCTTGAGCAGGTTCAGCGAGAACTGGTAGTCCGAGCCGGGACGCGCTTCCTTGTACAGGCGCGGTGCGGTCTCCAGGTTGTGGTTCATCACATCGGGAGGTGCGGCCTTGAGGATTTCCAGCGCACGGTCGTCGCGGCCACGGAAGTCGGGCACCAGGATCTCGATCTGGGTTAGCGGCGAGAGCTCGCGGATGTTCTTGATGCACTCCACGAAATGGCCCGAGCCGCCGTCGCGCAGGTCATCGCGGTCCACGCTGGTGATCACCACGTACTTCAGGCGCAGCTCGGCAATCGTCTTGGCAAGATTGAGCGGCTCGTTGGTGTCCAGCGGGTCGGGGCGGCCGTGGCCCACGTCGCAGAACGGGCAGCGGCGCGTGCACTTGTCGCCCATGATCATGAAGGTGGCCGTGCCCTTGCCGAAACATTCGCCGATGTTGGGGCAGGAGGCTTCCTCGCAGACCGTGTGCAGCTTGTTGGCGCGCAGGATGTCCTTGATCTCGTAGAAGCGCGTGGTGGGGCTGCCCGCCTTGACGCGGATCCACTCGGGCTTCTTGAGGGCCTCGCCATGCTCGACCTTGATCGGGATGCGCGAAAGCTTCGCTGCCGCCTTCTGCTTGGCCAGCGGGTTGTACTCGGCTTGGGACTGCGCTTCGCGCACGACGGTGTTGGTGGTCATGGTTCTGGATTCAGGGGGCTAGGCGGCGCTGCAACTGTCGTCCCAGCACGCGCGCGGCTTCGTCCCAGGTTGTCTGAACGCCGATTGTAGAAAGGTCCACCGTTTGCAGTCCTGCATAGCCGCAAGGGTTGATCCGTTCGTAGGGTTCCAGGTCCATGGCGGCATTCAGGGCAACGCCGTGATAGGTGCAATGCCGGCTGACCTTGATGCCCAGGGCTGCAATCTTGCCCAGCCCCGAAAAATCGGGCTGGGGCGCGGGCGAGCCGGGTGCGCGCAGTTGCGGGCGCTGGGCCAGCATGGCGTGGCTGCGAGGATCGTCGAGGCGCACGTAGATGCCGGGGGCGCCTTCCACGCGGTGGCCGGTGATGCCGAAATGCTCCAGCGTGCGGATGACCGCATCTTCGATGCGGAACACGTATTCCTTGACGAAGTAGCCCAGGCGCTGCAGATCGAGCAACGGATAGGCGACCACCTGGCCCGGGCCGTGGTAGGTGACCTGCCCGCCGCGGTTGGTTGCGACCACGGGAATGTCGCCAGGGCTCAGCAAGTGGTCACTTTTCCCGGCAAGGCCTTGCGTGAAATGCGGGGCGTGCTCGCAGATCCAGAGCTCGTCGCGCGTGCCGGCATCGCGGCCGCTCGTGAATGCCTGCATGGCCTGCACCGTGGCTTCGTAGTCGGTGCGGCCCAGCAGGCGCAAGTCCAGCGTCTGCGCAAGCTCGGTGGCTGGGGCGCTCAAAGCACCACTTTCACAAGCGGGTGCGAGGTGAACGCCCGGTACAGGTCGTCGAGCTGCTCGCGGCTGGTGGCCGTCACCGTGACGGTGACACCCAGGTATTTGCCGCTGCTGCTGGGGCGCAACTCGATGGTGCTGGGGTCAAAGGCGGGGTCGAAGCGCTCGGCGATCTGGGTGATTTCATGCACCAGATGCTCGGCCTTGATGCCCATGACTTTGATGGGAAACTGCGATGGGTACTCGATCAACGAGTCCTTGCGCGGGTCCGCGCCCGGCGCGGCTGCTGGTGCGGAGGAGGGGGTGGGGGCGTCGGTCATAGGTGAATCAAGGTTAATCGCTTGGCGTTGGAGGCGATTGTGCGCTATCGTTCGCGGCCATGTCGCAGCCTGGGGCTGCCGCGCCGCCGGTCACGAAAACTCCACACACAACAAACAAGCTGCCTGCGGTGCGAGGCTGGCGTTGTTGGCCTGCTGCCACACAGCCAGGCTGCCGCCGCCGTTTTGGGCATGCCCGTAACAACCCCTATCGTTCGGCAGGGGTTTTTACTTATAATCAGAGGCTTTGTGAAAAAGTCTTGTCTGGTCTGCGGCCTTCGAGAACTCAATGAAAAACTACGCCGCTGACACAGACGCTGACAGGGAACTTGAGGGCGAGGATTCCGACTTCAAGCCCCTGACCTCCGAGGAGGCTCAGGAGTGGCGCACGCGAAACCCGCAGATGTCTGTGTGGCGCTTCGTGGTGGTCCAGGCGGTGGTTGGCGTGCTGGTGGCACTGGTCGCGTGGCTGGTGACGGGGCGCGCCGAGGTTGGATGGTCGGCTGCCTATGGCGCCTTGTCGGTGGTGCTGCCGGCTGCGCTGTTTGCGCGCGCCGTCGTGCGCAAGAGGCCTGGCGGCGCTGCAGCCGCCATGGTGGGAATTTTTGGCTGGGAACTGGTGAAGCTGGTGCTGTGCATTGCCATGCTGGCGGCTGCACCCAAGCTGGTCCCGGGGCTGAGTTGGCTGGCGCTGCTGGCGGGCTTGGTGATCGTCATGAAAACGTATTGGGTCGCGCTGATAGTGCGGGCCAATGTCCGAAAAACCGATTGATATTTGAAGAGAAGTTGACCGATGGCCGCAGACGCGCACGCACCTACTGCAAGTGAATACATCGTTCACCACCTGCAGCACCTCCAGAACATCAAGCAAAAGTCGATCATCGACTTTTCGGTCATCAACCTGGATTCGATCGTCGTCAGCGCCACGCTGGGCGTGCTGAGCCTGTTCGTGCTGTGGCTTGCCGCGCGCAAGGCCACATCGGGCGTTCCGGGCCGCTTCCAGGCGGCTGTAGAGCTGCTGGTCGAGATGGTGGACAACCAGGCCAAGGCCAACATCCACAACGCGCAAAGCCGCAAGTTCATCGCTCCCCTGGCACTGACCGTGTTCGTCTGGATCTTCATGATGAACGCCATGGACATGCTGCCCGTGGACCTGCTGCCGGTACTGTGGCAGGGCGTCCAGGGTGACTCGCACGCCTACCTGCGCGTCGTTCCCACGGCTGACCTCTCGACCACGCTGGGCCTGTCCTCGGCCGTGCTGATCCTGTGCTTCTTCTACAGCATCAAGATCAAGGGCATGGGCGGCTGGGCCCACGAACTGGTGACCGCTCCGTTCGGCACCAGCAAGAATCCCGTGTTTGCACTGATCCTGGGTGTTATCAACCTGGCCATGCAGATCATTGAATATGTCGCCAAGACGGTTTCGCATGGCATGCGACTGTTCGGCAACATGTACGCTGGTGAGTTGGTGTTCTGTCTGATCGCTCTGATGGGCGGTGCGGCTGCCATGTCGCTTTCCGGTGTGTTGCTCCCCTTGGGGCACATCATTGCAGGCTCTATCTGGGCGATCTTCCACATTCTGATCATCACCCTGCAGGCCTTCATTTTCATGATGCTGACGCTGATCTATCTCGGCCAGGCACATGAAGCCCACTGACCATTTCCTTTCCCTCTCAACCTTTCTCTTTCTTTAATCTCAGGAGTCATCATGGAAAACATTCTCGGTCTCGTCGCTCTGGCTTGTGGTCTGATCGTTGGTCTGGGCGCTATCGGCGCTTCGATCGGTATCGCCCTGATGGGTGGCAAGTTCCTGGAATCGTCGGCACGTCAGCCTGAGCTGATCAACGAACTGCAAACCAAGATGTTCATCTTGGCCGGTCTGATCGACGCTGCCTTCCTGATCGGTGTTGCTATCGCTCTGCTGTTCGCTTTCGCCAACCCCTTCGTCCTGGCCTAAGCTCCGATCAACGCCCTAGATAGAAAGGTGTTGCCGTGAGTATCAACGCGACCCTGTTCGTCCAGGCCATCGTTTTCCTGATCCTGGTGCTGTTCACGATGAAGTTCGTGTGGCCCCCGATCGCGAAGGCGCTGGATGAACGAGCTCTGAAAATCGCCGATGGCCTCGCTGCTGCCGACAAGGCCAAGACTGACCTGGCCGCCGCCAACAAGCGCGTCGAGCAGGAACTGGCCCAGACGCGCAACGAAACGGCATCGCGGCTTGCGGACGCCGAACGCCGTGCCCAGGCCATCATCGAAGAAGCCAAGGCCCGTGCCTCCGAAGAAGGCAACAAGATTGTTGCTGCTGCCCGCGCCGAGGCCGAGCAGCAGACAGTCCAGGCCCGTGAAGCCCTGCGCGAGCAAGTGGCTGCGCTGGCCGTCAAGGGCGCCGAGCAGATCCTGCGCAAGGAAGTGGATGCCGGCGTCCATGCCGACCTGCTGAACCGCCTGAAGACCGAGCTGTAAGGAAGAGCAAACATGGCAGAACTCGCCACCATTGCCCGTCCTTACGCAGATGCCCTGTTCAAGGCCAGCACCCAGCAGGGTGCTGACCTGTCCGGCACTGTTGCCTGGGCGGAGGAATTGGCGGCGATTGCCGCCAATCCGCAATTGCGCCAGCTGGCCGACGACCCCAAGGTGACCGACGAACAACTGTTCGACGTCATCAGCGGCGTGGCCGGCTCGGCATTGCCTGATGCCGCTCGCAACTTTCTGCGCGTCATCATTGAAAACGGCCGACTGCAAGCCCTGCCAGAAGTGGCGGCTCAGTTTCGCAGCCTCGTGAACCGCGCCGGTGGCTCGTCCGACGCCGTGGTTCAAAGCGCTTTTCCCATAGATGCTGCCGCTCTGGCTGCCCTCGGGACTTCGCTGGAGAAGCGTTTCGGCCGAAAGCTGAACCTGTCGGTGCAGCAAGATCAGTCCCTGATCGGTGGCATCCGCGTCGTGGTGGGTGATGAAGTTCTTGACACGTCCGTCAAGGCCCGCCTGGAACAAATGAAAGCGGCCCTCATTGCGTAACAACGCGACTGAGGTCTCGGCTAACCAAAGCTAAAGAAGGAAAGAGTCATGCAACTCAATCCCGCAGAAATTTCTGAACTGATCAAGAGCCGCATCGAGGGTCTGGCTGGCAGCAGCGACATCCGTAACGAAGGCACCGTGGTTTCGGTGACCGACGGTATCGTGCGCGTGCACGGCCTGTCGGACGTGATGCAAGGCGAAATGCTGGAATTCCCCGCAGGCAAGGATGGCCAGCCCTCCTTCGGCCTGGCGCTGAACCTCGAGCGCGACTCCGTCGGCGCCGTGATTCTGGGCGAGTACGAGCACATCTCCGAAGGCGACACCGTCAAGTGCACGGGCCGCATTCTGGAAGTGCCCGTCGGCCCCGAACTCATCGGCCGCGTGGTCAACGCCCTGGGTCAGCCGATTGACGGCAAGGGCCCGATCAACGCCAAGATGACGGACGTGATCGAGAAGGTCGCTCCCGGCGTGATCGCACGCCAGTCCGTGGACCAGCCCCTGCAGACCGGCATCAAGTCCATCGACTCGATGGTGCCCGTCGGCCGTGGCCAGCGCGAACTGATCATCGGCGACCGCCAGACCGGCAAGACCGCCGTGGCCATCGACGCCATCATCAACCAGAAGGGTCAGGGCGTTACCTGCATCTACGTTGCGATCGGCCAGAAGGCTTCCTCGATCAAGAACGTGGTGCGTGCCCTGGAGCAGGCCGGCGCGATGGAATACACCATCGTCGTGGCTGCCACCGCTTCCGAATCCGCTGCCATGCAGTACGTGTCGGCCTACTCCGGCTGCACGATGGGCGAGTACTTCCGCGACCGCGGCGAAGACGCCCTGATCGTCTATGACGACCTGTCCAAGCAAGCCGTGGCCTACCGCCAGGTTTCGCTGCTGCTGCGCCGTCCCCCAGGCCGCGAAGCCTTCCCCGGCGACGTGTTCTATCTCCACAGCCGCCTGCTCGAACGTGCAGCCCGCGTGAATGCCGACTACGTCGAAGCCTTCACCAAGGGTGAAGTCAAGGGCAAGACGGGTTCGCTGACGGCACTGCCCATCATCGAAACCCAGGCCGGTGACGTGTCGGCCTTCGTGCCCACGAACGTGATCTCGATCACGGACGGCCAGATCTTCCTGGAAACCAGCCTGTTCAACGCCGGTATCCGCCCCGCCATCAACGCCGGTATCTCGGTGTCGCGCGTCGGTGGTGCTGCACAGACCAAGCTGGTCAAGGGCCAGTCCGGCGGTATCCGTACCGACCTGGCGCAATACCGTGAGCTGGCTGCCTTCGCGCAGTTCGCCTCCGACCTGGACGAAGCCACCCGCAAGCAGCTGGACCGCGGTGCCCGCGTGACCGAACTGCTCAAGCAGGCCCAGTACAGCCCTCTGTCCACCGCTTTGATGGGCGCTTCGCTGTTCGCAGTGAACAAGGGTTACATGGACGACATCCAGGTCAAGCAAGTGCTGGCTTTCGAGTCTGGTCTGCACCAGTTCCTGAAGACCAGCCACGGCGCCCTGATCGACAAGCTGAACGCTTCCAAGGCCATGGACAAGGATTCCGAAGCCGAATTGAACGCCGCCATCGCTGCGTTCAAGAAGTCGTTCGCTTAAACCGGACGAGGAGCCATCATGGCAGCAGGTAAGGAAATTCGCGGCAAGATCAAATCGGTGGAAAACACCAAGAAGATCACCAAAGCCATGGAAATGGTGGCCGCATCCAAGATGCGCAAGGCGCAGGAACGGATGCTGGCTGCACGCCCGTACAGCGAAAAGATCCGCAACATTGCAGTCCATCTTGGCCAAGCCAACCCCGAGTACGTGCACCCGTTCATGCAAGTGAACGGTGATGCAAAGACAGCCGGCGTCATCGTGGTGACAACGGACAAGGGGTTGTGCGGCGGCATGAACACCAACGTGTTGCGTGCTGTCACGGCCAAGCTGCGGGAGCTGCAGGATCAAGGCGTGTCGGCAGAAGCAGTGGCCATTGGCAACAAGGGTCTGGGCTTTCTGAACCGTGTCGGCGCCAAGGTGGTTTCGCACGCGACGGGTCTGGGCGATACGCCCCATCTGGAAAAGCTGATCGGCCCTGTGAAGGTGCTGCTCGATGCATATGCAGCGGGCAAGCTGAGCGCGGTGTACCTGAGCTACACCAAGTTCATCAACACCATGAAGCAGGAATCGGTGGTGGAGCAGTTGCTGCCCCTGTCGTCCGAGAGCATGCAGGCCGAGAAGACGTCTGGCCATAGCTGGGACTACATCTACGAACCCGACGCGCAGTCCGTGATCGACGAGCTGCTCGTGCGCTACGCAGAGTCCCTGGTCTACCAAGCTGTCGCGGAAAACATGGCGTCCGAGCAATCGGCGCGCATGGTGGCCATGAAGGCCGCTACCGACAACGCAGGCAGCGTCATTGGCGAGTTGAAGCTGGTCTACAACAAGACGCGCCAGGCAGCGATCACGACCGAGCTGTCGGAAATCGTGGCTGGCGCCGCTGCTGTGTAAAGCAGCTCAACAGACAAACTAATTGGAGCAAAAAATGGCTCAAGTGCAAGGCAAGATTGTTCAATGTATTGGCGCTGTGGTGGACGTCGAGTTCCCCCGCAACGCAATGCCCAAGGTGTTCGATGCCCTGAAGCTCGACGGCTCGGCCCTGACGCTGGAAGTGCAGCAACTGCTGGGTGACGGCGTTGTGCGTACCATCGCCCTGGGTTCGTCCGACGGTCTGCGTCGCGGCCTGATGGTGTCCAACACCGGCAACCCCATCACCGTGCCCGTGGGCAAGGCGACGCTGGGTCGCATCATGGACGTGCTGGGCAACCCCATCGACGAACGCGGTCCCGTGGATCAGGCGCTGACGGCTCCCATCCACCGCAAGGCACCGGCTTATGACGAGCTGTCGCCTTCGCAGGAACTGCTGGAAACCGGCATCAAGGTGATCGACCTGATCTCGCCCTTCGCCAAGGGCGGCAAGGTGGGTCTGTTCGGTGGCGCCGGTGTGGGCAAGACCGTGAACATGATGGAACTCATCAACAACATCGCCAAGGGCCACGGTGGTCTGTCGGTGTTCGCCGGTGTGGGTGAACGTACCCGCGAAGGCAATGACTTCTATCACGAAATGTCGGACGCCGGCGTGGTCAACCAGGAGTCGCTGAACGACTCCAAGGTGGCCATGGTCTACGGCCAGATGAACGAACCCCCGGGCAACCGTCTGCGCGTGGCGCTGACCGGCCTGACCATGGCCGAAGCCTTCCGTGACGAAGGCAAGGACGTGCTGTTCTTCGTGGACAACATCTACCGCTACACGCTGGCCGGTACCGAAGTGTCCGCTCTGCTGGGTCGCATGCCTTCCGCCGTGGGCTACCAGCCCACGCTGGCCGAGGAAATGGGCCGCCTGCAAGAGCGCATCACCTCGACCAAGGTCGGTTCGATCACTTCCATCCAGGCCGTTTACGTGCCTGCCGATGACTTGACCGACCCCTCGCCTGCCACGACGTTCGCCCACTTGGATTCGACCGTGGTGCTGTCGCGTGACATCGCTTCGCTGGGTATCTACCCCGCCGTCGATCCGCTGGACTCCACCAGCCGCCAGCTGGACCCCCAAGTCGTGGGTGAAGAGCACTACAAGGTGGCCCGCGAAGTGCAGGGCACGCTGCAGCGCTACAAGGAACTGCGCGACATCATCGCCATTCTGGGCATGGACGAGCTGGCTCCCGAAGACAAGCTGACCGTGGCCCGCGCCCGCAAGATCCAGCGTTTCCTGTCGCAGCCTTTCCACGTGGCCGAAGTGTTCACTGGCGCTCCCGGCAAGTACGTGTCGCTGGCTGAAACCATCCGTGGTTTCAAGATGATCTGCGCTGGCGAGTGCGATCACCTGCCCGAGCAGGCCTTCTACATGGTTGGCACCATCGACGAAGCCTTCGAGAAGGCCAAGAAACTGGCGGCTTGAGCCTGCGGCACCCCCTGAGCGACTGCGTCGCTTCCCCCTCTCTACCCGCTTCGCGGGGGAGGGGGACGACACCCTCGCTGCGGGGTGGCCCTTGCTCGGTGTCCCCGATCTGGGCCCTGCCGGTTCCAAGTTCCAGTCCCACCTTTTCTGAGGAGCAAAGATGAACACCATCCACGTTGATGTGGTCAGTGCCGAAGAGTCCATCTTCTCCGGTGAAGCGCGCTTTGTCGCCCTGCCCGGTGAATCCGGCGAACTGGGCATTTTTCCCCGCCACACTCCGCTGATCACGCGCATCAAGCCCGGCTCGGTGCGTATCGAGATGGCGGACGGCAGCGAAGAATTCGTCTTCGTGGCCGGCGGCATCCTGGAAGTGCAGCCCAACTGTGTGACCGTGCTGTCCGACACCGCCATCCGCGGTGCCGACCTGGACGCCGAGAAGGCCGAGAAGGCCAAGCTCGAAGCCGAGGAAGCACTGAAGAACGCCAAGAGCGAAGTCGATCTGGCGCGTGCCCAGTCCGAGCTGGCCGTCATGGCCGCTCAGATCGCGGCCCTGCGCAAGTTCCGCCAAAAGCGCTGAGCCCTCCCGGGACCAGTCGCAAGAAGGCCGCCCTCGGGCGGCTTTTTTCATGGTGCGCAGGCGTCTCAGTCGCCGCAGCGGGCCTGGTACACGTAGGTCACGGCATTGTCCTTGGGGTCCACCGTGCGCGACTTGTGCGTCACGGCCTTGGCGGGCACGGGGCACAGGGCGCGGATCTGTTGCTCGCAGCGCTTGGGGTCGTCTTCGCGCAGCTTGCAGCTGAGCACATAGTCATATTCCTGCGAGTCGTCGAGTATGGGGCTTGCGCAGGCGCTCAGGGTCAGCACGGCGGCCAGCAGGCCCAGGCGGGCCAGGGTGTTCTTCATGGTGTGGATGCTCCTTGATGAAATGGCGTGACGCTATCACAGCCTCCGTGCCCGCGATAGCTTGATGAAGGGGGGGCTCGGCCCGGCCTGCGCAGCCTGCCTGCCTTTCAGTGGTGCTGTATCACGACAGCATCGGGAAGATTGTCGCTGCCATCGTGCACAGGCTGGAGCGGGTCACGCGGAAAGTTGGTTTCAAGCAGCAGGCTCACGCGCTCCAGGGCTGCTGTCATGCCCATGGCGTAATGGCCGCCCTGAAAGGCGGCACCCATGTCGCTGATCAGCGTTTGCCATTGTTCCGCCGGCAGGGTGCGCGCCAGGGCGCGGTCGGCGACGATTTCGATGGCGTGGTCGGCCAGCAGCAGATAGATCAGGGCACCGTTGTTGTGTTCGGTATCCCAGACGCGCAGCTTGCCGAACAGCGTGATGGCGCGCTCGCGCGGCGTGGCATCGCGCCACAGATAGCTGGGCGGCAGTCCGGGTTCGACGCAGATGCGAATCTGGCCTGTATGGCGCTGCTCGCTCATGGTGATCAGGCGCTCCAGCTCCGCCAGGCTTTCAGGCGGGAGTGCACGGCGCAACTGCCCTTCGGCCCAATGGTGGCGCAGCAGCCGGAGCAGACGCTGAACAAAGCCTGTGATTGCAGCCGCCATTTCACCAACTCCCCGAGGCGCCGCCGCCCCCGAAACTGCCGCCTCTGCCAGAGCTGAAGCCCCCGCCACCGCTGCGGCCGCCGCCGCCGCCACCGCCCCATCCACCGCCGCCGCCCCTGCCGGAGCGGCCGCTTCCCAGCAGAGTGAACAGCAGCGCGACGACTCCCGCTCCTGCGGCGACGAGCAGACTGGCCGTCACCACATAGGCGGCAATGCCGGCGCCTGCCCCCGCCAGCACGGAGGCCAGCGGCCGGCCCAGTACCGAGCGCAGGATGGGACCGACCACGGCCACGCCGAAGAAGAAGAACAGCATCAGGTCTTCCATGTCGAAGCCCCTGTCCGGGCTTTTGGAAGACTGGGGGCTGGAGGAGGGCGCCGGCAGTTGCTCGCCCGCAACGCGCGCTGCCACCTGGTCCAGCGCAGCGGTGATGCCGCCCACATAGTCCCCCTGGCGAAAGCGCGGTGCCATCTGCTGGTCGATGATGCGCGCGGCCGCCAGGTCGGGGATCGCGCCTTCCAGCGCGCGGGCCACTTCCATGCGCATGCGCCTGTCGTTCTTGGCAATCACCACCAACAAGCCGTCGCCCACGTCGCGGCGGCCGATCTTCCAGTCACTGGCCACGCGCCAGGCATAGGCGGCAATGTCCTCGGGCGCGGTAGTGGCCACCATCAGCACGACGACCTGCGAGCCCGACTTCTGTTCGATGCCACGCAGCCTGTCTTCAATGGCGCGTGCCTCATCGGCCGACAGCGTGCCCGTCTGGTCGATGAGCCGCGCCGAGAGGGCCGGCACGGGCTGCGGCGCCTGCGCCAGCGTGCTCCCGGGCAGCAGCAGCATAGTCAGGGCAAGGGCGCAAAGCATGCGCCACAGTGGCACCAGGGACATGGTCACGGCTTACTTGTTGCCGAAGTCCACCGTGGGCGGACGGGAGATTTCGGCCTCGTTCTGCACGCTGAAGCTGGGCTTGGGTTCGTAGCTGAAAACCTTGGCCGTCAGATTGGTCGGAAAGCTGCGCGCCAGCACGTTGTAGGACTGCACGGCCTGGATGTACTGGTTGCGCGCCACGGTGATGCGGTTCTCCGTGCCCTCCAGCGTCACGCGCAGGTCGCGGAAGCCCTGGTTGGCCTGCAGCTGGGGATAGCGCTCGGCCACCACCATCAGCCGCGACAGGGCACTGGACAGCTCGCCCTGCGCCTGTTGGAACTTGTTGAAGGCCTCGGGGTTGTTGACCAGCTCGGGCGTGGCCTGGATGGAGGTGGCCTTCGCGCGTGCCTCCACCACCTTGGTCAGTGTTTCCTGCTCGAAATTGGCCTCGCCCTTGGCCGAGGCCACGATGTTGGGCACCAGGTCGGCACGGCGCTGGTACTGGTTGAGCACCTCGCTCCAGGCCGACTTGGTCTGTTCGTCAAGACGCTGGAAGTCGTTGTAGCCGCAGCCGGTCAATGCCAGGACGGTGGCAAGCGTGGCGAGTAGACGTTTCATAAGATGGCAACCTGAAAGCGACAATGGAAAACAGTATCGCGCACGATGCATGCGCAATGCTGGCGATTGTGCTGCGCGCCCGGCCTGCTGCCCTGTAGGGCAAAGGCCATTGCGCAGCGGTGTGGCAAGGACTGCTAACAGGGCTTTTATGCACGAATTCACGGCGGCGCGCTGGTTGCCCGGGGGCCACGCCCAGACCATCTGGCCGGCACTGTTCGCGCGCCGCTGGCCGGTGGGCCAGGCGGCGCCCGCCTGGCGCTGGGAGCGCTGGGATACCCCCGATGGGGACTTCATCGATGTCGCCTTCGGCGGTGCTTCCACCCTGCCTGCCGATGCGCCATGGCTGGTGCTTTTCCATGGCCTTGAAGGCTCGGCGAACAGCCACTATGCCCAGGCCATGGCCTGGGTGGCCGCGCAGCGTGGCTGGCACATGGCCGTGCCGCACTTTCGCGGCTGCAGCGGCGAGGTCAACCGGGGCCCGCGCGCCTATCACTCGGGCGATGTGCAGGAGGTGGACTGGATACTGCGCCGCCTGCGCGCACGGTCCTCCCGCCCGCTCCATGTGGTGGGTGTTTCCCTGGGCGGCAATGCGCTTGCGCGCTGGGCCGGTATGCAGGCAGACAAGGCCGCCGAGGTGGTCCAGGCCCTGGCGGCGGTGAGTGCGCCGCTGGACCTGGCGGCTGGCGGCATGGCGCTGGGGCAGGGTCTGAACCGCTGGATCTACACACGCATGTTCCTGCGCACGCTGGTGCCCAAGGCGCGGGTCAAATGGGCGCAATTTCCCGGCCTCTTCGACCGCGATGCCGCGGTGCACGCGCGCGATCTGAAGGAGTTCGATGACGCGTTCACGGCACCGGTGCATGGCTTTCTCGATGCGCACGACTACTGGCGCCGGGCGGCAGCCAAGCCTGTGCTGGGCAGCATTGCCGTGCCCGCGCTGCTGCTCAATGCGCTGGACGATCCCTTTGTCCCTGCATGCAGCCTGCCAGGGCCAGGCGAGGTCGGCCCACGGGTTACGCTGTGGCAACCGCCGCATGGCGGTCATGTGGGTTTTGCACAGGGACATTGGCCAGGGCATGTACTGGGCATGCCGCAGGCCGTCACGCAGTGGCTGGCAGACAGCGAACAAGGATGAATGCAATGGACGATATCGTGAAGCAGGCCATGGCCAAATGGCCCCATGTGCCCGCCTGCAGCGGCTGGCTGGGGCTGGACGAGCGCGGGCGCTGGTATCTGCGCGATGAGGAGGCCCAGGCCTGCGGCGCTTTCGACAGCGGCATCCCGGGAGCCAAGGGCGCGGAGGTGCGCAACGAAAAGCTGGCGGACTTCATCGCCCGCAACTATCTTGCCGAGCCTGATGGTCGGTGGTTTTTCCAGAATGGTCCCCAGCGCGTGTATGTGGAATTGGAAAGCACACCCTGGATATGGCGGCTGCGCTGGGATGGCGAGCGCCTGCAGATGCACAGCCACACAGGGGCCGAGCTGCAGGCCGCAGACATCAAGGAGGTTTTGATGGATGAGACAGGGCGCCTGTATCTGGCCATGCCCTCCGGCCTGGGCCTGGTCCATACGCAGGACATGGTCGATGCCGCTGCCGCGCTGGACGCCGGCATGCTGCCTGCCTGTGAAGAGGTGCCGGCACAGACGTTGCCGCGACGCTACGGTTTTGTGCGCAGTCCGGCCCGGGCATGAAAAAACCGGCCGAAGCCGGTTGGTACCAGACATCCTGGGCCTTGCTCAGTTGGCGGGTGCCGCTGCACCTTCTGCTGCAGCGCCTTCTGCGGCCGGGGCCTTGGGCTCTTCAAACTTGCCACCTGCGGCATTGGCCATGTAGACCACGCCACGGGCAATTTCGGTGTCGTTGAAATCGCCGCCGCCTTGAGGCGCCATCGCTCCCTTGCCCTTGAGGGCCGAGTGCACCAGACCTTCCAGACCTTGTGCCAGGCGCGGGCCCCAGGCCGCGGCATCCGCGAACTTGGGAGCACCTGCGGCACCTGTGGCATGGCAGGCCGCGCATTGGCCCTTGAAGACTTCTTCACCCGAGCGCAGCGGGCGATTGGCATCCCGGATTTCCACGAGGCCGATTTTCTGCAGCCGCTGGGCCTTGGCCATTTCGGTCTGGGAAGCGCCGGCGCCGGCCTTGTCGGCCGAGCTCACGTATTGCACGAGGCCGATGATCACGAACACCGGAACCACGAACGAGAAAAACACCGCCATCAGCAGCTGCTTGGGGTTCTTGATCGGGCCCGTATGGGCTTCTTCGGTGTGGGTTGCGCTCATGAAGTCCTCTTGTGTTGTGGGGGCGTGAGTCAACAACAAATTATATCGACGGGCCTCTTGCAGACACTGCGCGCAGACCCGGGTTGACCTGGGGCGCACATATGCCATGAGATGGATCAAGCAAATGGCAAATGCTTTCCGCGCGCCATGAAAAAGAGGTGTTCACCTTGCGGAGAACACCTCTGTGCGTTTGGCGCGGCAGATGCCTGCCTTGGGTCTTACTGCACGGGCGCGGGAGCCGGCGTGGCTGCCGCTGCTGTCGCCGTCCTGTCGGTCCAGCCTCCGCCAAGCGCCTTGTACAGCTCGATCTGGTTGAGCAGCTGCGCCAGACGCACGCTCACGGTGGACTGCTCCAGCGCGAACAGGGTGCGCTGTGCATCCAGCAGGTCCAGGTAGCTGGCCACGCCGTTGCTGTAGCGCAGGTCGGACAGCTTCAGGCGTGCCTGCTCGGCTTCGAGCTGGGCGCGCTGGGCCATGATCTGGTCACGCAGCGTGCCCTGGCTGTCCAGTGCGTCGGAGACCTCGCGGAAGGCGCTCTGGATGGACTTCTCGTACTGGGCGATGGCCACTTCGCGCTCGACCTTGGCCGCAGCCAGATTGGCCGAATTGCGGCCCGCATCGAAGATGGGCAGGAGGGCGGATGGCGCGAGGGTGAAGCCCCAGCTGCCGCTCTTGAACAGGCCCGACAGCTCGTTGCTGGCCGTGCCGAACTGCCCCGTCAGCGTGATGCGCGGGAAGAAGGCGGCACGCGCGGCACCGATGTTGGCGTTGGTGCTGATCAGCTGCTGCTCGGCCTGGCGAATGTCGGGCCGCTGCGTGAGCAGGTCCGAAGGCAGGCCGGCCGGCACGGCGGGCAGGTCGGCCGTGTCGCGCAGGCCCTGGCTGGAGCCCAGGCTGGCGAGCACGTCCGCTGGCAGGGACTGGCCCAGCAAGAGCACCAGGGCGTTCTCGTCCAGGGCGCGCTGGCGCTGCTGCTGCGCCAGCGTGGCGCGCGCAGCCTCGGTCAGCGAGACGGCCTGGCGGTAGTCCAGCTCGGACGCCACGCCCGTGTCGAAACGCAGCTTGGTCAGCTTGATCGACTCTTCACGGGTCTGCAGCGTGTCGCGCGAGATCTTCAGCAGTTGCTCGTCGGCCAGCAGCGTATACCAGCCGCTGGCCACGGCGGCCACCAGGCTGGTCTGCGCGGCGCGACGAGCTTCCTCGGTCGCCAGGTACTGGGCCAGGGCGGCTTCCTTCAGGCTGCCGATGCGGCCGAAGAAGTCCAGTTCCCAGGAAGTGACGGCCAGGCCAACCTGGTAGCTGTTGACGTACTTGGTGCCCGAGCCCGTGGTGTTCGGGGCGCGGCTGGCGTTGACGCCTGCACCGACCGTCGGGAACTGGTCGGCGCGCGTGATCCGGTACTGGGCCTGGGCGCGCTCGATGTTGAGCGCGGCCACGCGCAGGTCACGGTTGTTGTCCAGCGCGGTGCGAACCAGCTGCTGCAGGCGTGCGTCCTGGAAGAAATCCTGCCAGGGCAGCTGCGCTGCAGCCGTGCCGCCTTCCGCCGCAGCGGTGGCGTTCGCGCGGGTGTACTGCGCCGCGACCGGAGCGGCAGGGCGCTCGTAGGTGGGGATGAGCGAGCATCCCGCCAGGAGCACGGCGGTGGCGATGGCCACCGGGGTACTGCGATTAATCATGGCTCAAGGCCTCCTTGCCGGCCGGTGTGGACGGCGGGTTGTGCGTTTTGATCTTGCCCTTGAACAGCTTGCGCACCACGACGAAGAAGGTGGGCACGAACAGCACGGCCAGCACAGTGCCGGTGATCATGCCGCCGAGCACGCCGGTGCCGATGGCACGCTGGCTGGCCGAGCTCGCGCCCGTGGCGATCACCAGAGGCACCACGCCCAGGCCGAAGGCCAGCGAGGTCATGATGATGGGGCGGAACCGCAGGTGGGCGGCTTCCAGCGCAGCCTCGATCAGTCCCTTGCCTTCGGCCTGCAGGTCCTTGGCGAACTCCACGATCAAGATCGCGTTCTTCGCCGACAGGCCGATCACCGTCACCAGTCCGATCTGGAAGTACACGTCGTTGGAGTAGTTGCGCAGCAAGGTGGCAAGCACCACGCCCAGCAGACCCAGCGGCACGACCAGAATCACCGACAGCGGAATCGACCAGCTCTCATACAGAGCAGCCAGGCACAGGAACACGGCCAGGATGGCGAAGGCGTACAGGAAGATGGCTTGCGAGCCCGCCAGCTTTTCCTCACGCGACTGGCCGGTCCACTCGAAGCCGAAGCCTTCGGGCAGCTTGGCAGCCAGCTTTTCCATCTCGTCCATGGCATCGCCCGAGCTGAAGCCCGGAGCAGCCGAGCCTTCGATACGCACGGCTGGGTAGCCGTTGTAGCGCACCGTCTGCTGGGCGCCCTTGACCCACTTGGTGGTCGCGAAGGTGGACAGCGGCACCGGATCGCCCTTGGCGTTGCGCGCGTTCAGGCGCAGCAGGTCGTCGGGCTGCATGCGGGCCGGAGCATCGGCCTGCACGATCACGCGCTGCAGACGACCCTGGTTGGGGAAGTCATTGACGTAGGACGAGCCCAGCGCCGTGGACAGTGCGGCATTGATCGAGGTGAAGTCCACGCCCAGGGCGTTGGCCTTGTCGCGGTCGATCTCGATGCGCAGCTGGGGCGCGTCCTCCAGACCATCGGGACGCACGCCGGCCAGCACCTTGCTCTGCCCGGCCATGCCCAGCATCATGTTGCGGGCATTGATCAGCGCATCGTGTCCGTGGCCGGCACGGTCCTGCAGGCGGAACGAGAAGCCCACGGCGTTGCCCAGTTCGGGAATGGGCGGCGGGTTCACGGCGAACACGAAGGCATCGCGGATGCCCGACGTCATGCCCATGATGCGGCCCGTCATGGCGTCCACCGTGGAGTTCGCTCCCTTGCGCTCGGACCAGTCCTTGAGCGGCACGAAGGCGAGGGCGGCATTCTGGCCCTGGCCGGAGAAGCTGAAGCCCAGCACGCTGACCATGTTGGCCACTTCGGGCTGCGGCAGCACGGCTTCTTCCACCTGCTTCATCACCTCCAGCGTGCGCTCCTTGGCGGCGCCAGGGGGCAGTTGCACGTTGACGATGAAGTAGCCCTGGTCCTCGGTCGGCAGGAACGAGGTCGGCAGGCCACGGAACACCACCACGGCGCCCGCGATCACGGCCAGGTACACGCCGATCATCAGCACCGAGCGCTTGAGCAGTCGGGCCACCCAGCCTTCATAGGACTTGGCCGAGCGTGCGAACGTGCGGTTGAACCAGCCGAAGAAGCCCTTCTTCTCGTGGTGGTGACCGGCTTCCACGGGCTTGAGCAGCGTTGCGCACAGGGCCGGTGTCAGCGTCAGCGCCATGAAGGCCGAGAAGCTGATGGAGGCGACCATCACGATGGAGAACTGCCGGTAGATATTGCCGGTGGACCCCGCGAAGAAGGCCAGCGGTATGAACACCGCGATCAGCACCAGCGTAATGCCCACGATGGCGCCCGAGATCTGGCCCATGGCCTTGATCGCGGCTTCGCGCGGCGGCAGGCCTTCCTCGCTCATGATGCGCTCGACGTTCTCCACCACCACGATGGCGTCATCCACCACGATGCCGATGACCAGCACCATGCCGAACATGGCCAGCACGTTGATCGAGAAGCCCACGGCCTGCATGACCGCGAAGGTGCCCAGCAGTGCAATGGGCACCACGATGGTCGGGATCAGTGTGTAGCGCCAGTTCTGCAGGAACAGGTACATCACCAGGAACACCAGCACGATGGCTTCCAGCAGCGTGTGGGCCACCTTCTCGATGGAGATGCTCACGAACTTGGAGCTGTCGTAGGGAATGGAGTACTTCACGCCCTTGGGGAAGAACTTCTGCAGCTCTTCCATGCGCGCATGCACCGCCTTGGCAGTCGCCAGCGCATTGCCGCTGGGCGTCAGCTGGACGCCGATACCCACGGCATCCTTGCCGTTCAGGCGGGCGGAGGTCGCGTAGGCCTGGCCGCCGATCTCGATGGTGGCCACGTCCTTGAGGCGCACGGTGGAGCCATCGGGATTGGCGCGCAGCACGATGTTCTCGAACTGGCCGATCGAAGACAGCTGGCCCATCACCGTCACCGTGGCGGCGATCTTCTGGCCCGTGATGTTGGGCAGGTCACCGATGGCGCCGCTGGCCACCTGGGCGTTCTGGCTGCGGATGGCGGCCGTCACGTCCTCGGCCGAGAGCTTGTAGCCCTGCAGCTTGGCGGGATCGAACCAGATGCGCATCGCCTTTTCGGTACCGAACAGCTGTGCCTGGCCCACGCCAGCCACACGCTGGATTTCGGGAACGATGTTGCGCGAGGCGTAGTCACCCAGGGCCACCGTGTCATAGGCCTTGGCGTCCTCGGACGACAGCATGATGAACAGCAGGAAGTTGGACGACGCCTTGTCCACGCGCACGCCCTGCTGCGTCACGGACGCAGGCAGGCGTGGCGTGGCGCGCGACAGGCGGTTTTGCACGTCCACCTGCGCCAGGTCCACGTTGGTGCCGGCCTCGAAGCTGATGGTGATGCTGCCCGTGCCATCGGCCTGGGCCACCGACTCCATGTAGACCAGACCGGGCGAGCCGTTCATCTCGCGCTCGATCACGGACAGCACGCTGTCTTCGAGCACCTTCGCGGACGCGCCTGGATAGGCGGTGTTGATGACGATGGCCGGAGGAGCCACCTTGGGGTATTGAGCGATCGGAAGCTTGGTCAGCGCGATACCACCGAGGACGATGATGAATAGCGCGACGACCCATGCAAAGATCGGTCTGTCAATAAAGAACTTGGCCATTGCTGAGCCCCTTGATTACTTCTTGTCTGCCTGGTCCGCAGGCTTGGCATCGGCTGCGGCTTGCGGGGCTGGCGCTGCCGCGCCGGCCGGCTTCTGGGCACCTGCGGCCTCGGGCTGCCAGGGCACGGGCTTGACCGGCGTGCCGGGCGGCAGCATCTGCAGCTTCTGGAAGCCGTCGACCATGACCTTCTCACCCGCCTGCAGGCCTTCGCTGACCAGCCACTGGTTGTTCTGGGCCGTGGTCACCTTCACCTGCCGCTTGGTGATCTTGCCGTCGTCGCTGACCACGCTCACGGTGTCGCCGGTTTCGGTGCGCGTCACCGCCTGCTGGGGCACGGCAATGGCGTTGGACGCCTGGGCCTGCTCCATGCGCACGCGCACATACATGCCGGGCAGCAGCAATCCCTTGGGATTGGGCACCTCGGCGCGCAGCGTGACCTGGCCGGTGGAGCTGTCCACGGTCAGGTCGGTGAACAGCAGCTTGCCCTTGAGCTCATAGGCCGTGCCGTCGTCCAGGCGCACCTCGACGCTGGCAGCCTCGGCGCCATCGGCCTTCTTGAGCTTGCCCTGCTCCATCGCGCGGCGCAGCCGGAAGGCCTCGCTGGACGACTGGGTGAAGTTCACATAGACAGGATTGATCTGCTGGACCACGGCCAGCGGAGTCGCCTCGCCCTGGCCGACCAGCGCACCTTCGGTCACCAGCGACTGGCCGATGCGGCCGGAGATGGGAGCCGTGACGTTGGTGTAGCCCAGATTGATCTCGGCCGTGCGCACCGACGCCTTGCCGGCCGCCACATCGGCCTGGGCCTGCTTGTAGGCTGCCTCGGCGTTGACGAAATCCTGCTTGCTGATGGCGTTGGCGGCAACCAGCGGACGGTAGCGTTCCAGTTGCGCCAGTGCCTGCGCCTGGTTGGCTTCGGCGCGGGCCTGCGTGGCCTTGGCGCTTTGCAGCGTGGCCTGGTAGGGTGCGGGATCGATGCGGTACAGCACCTGGCCGGCCTTCACATCGCTGCCTTCCCGGAACAGTCGTTCCTGCACGATGCCGGCGCTGCGGGCGCGGATCTGGGCCACGCGGCGCGCATCCACGCGACCAGGGAGTTCGGTCACAAGGCCCACGTCGGCGGGGGTGGCGACCACCACGCCCACCGGCACGGCGGGCATCTGCTGCTGCGCGGCAGCTTGTTCTTCGGGCTTTTTCCCGCAGGCCGCCATGGCCATTGCGGCAGTGACGGCCAGGGCCACGGTGGTGAGGCGCAGACTGCTGTAAGGGGACGGAGCGGCTGACACATTGCTGCGTGTGCTGGGCATGATGGGTCCTTGTGCTGAATCAAATAACGATGTTGACGTTCCGGTCAGCGCTATCCGGAACGCCCGTGTCCACGGGCAAGTCGCGGATTATACATACATACATGAATGTATAATGACCGCTGTTGCTGCAAGGCGGCGCGAAGCATGGCGTAGCGTGGCATGGCCGGGCTCAACGATGGAAGGAAATACATCTTGGCACGACGAACGAAAGAAGATGCGTTTGCAACGCGCAACAGTCTGCTGGACGCTGCGGAGCAAGTGTTCTACGAACAGGGTGTCGCCCGGGCCTCGCTCAACGAGATTGCCCAGCGAGCCGGCGCCACGCGCGGTGCGGTCTACTGGCATTTCAAGGACAAGCTGGATCTCTTCTACGCCATGCTGGACCGCGTCACGCTCCCGCTGGAGCAGGCGGCCCAGGGCGACTGCGAGGACGATTCGGAGTGCGATGCACTGGAATATGTGCGGCGCCTGATGGCTGTGGTCTTCGGGCGCATCGCTGATGACGACAGCACGCGGCGCGTCTTCGAGATCCTGCTGCTCAAGGTGGAATACGTGGGCGAGCTCATGCCTGTGCAGGAGCGCAACCGTGCCGCGCTGGACTCTTTTTCCGCGCAACTGGAGCTGGCGCTGCGCGCGGCTGCCGAAAGCCATGCGGTGACCATGTCCATGCCGGCTCCCCAGGCCTCGATCGCGCTGTGCGCCATGTTCGATGGCCTGTTGCAGAGCTGGCTGCTGGGAAGGGCCTTCGATCTCAAGCAGGTGGGCGCGCAGGCGGTGGATGTCTGCCTGCGGGGGTTGGGCTTCACGGTGCCGCAGGCGCAATAGCGCCGGGTCCTGGGGGCTTGGACGTGCCGGGGCAAAGTCATGCGACAATGCTCGGCTTGTGCAGGGCAGCGATGCCCTGAGCGGCTGTAGCTCAGTGGATAGAGTATTGGCCTCCGAAGCCAAGGGTCGTGGGTTCGATCCCCGCCAGCCGCACCACAATTTTTCTTGGATCGCCCAGGTGGCCTGAGAAAAAAAAGCACTGAAAATTTTCTGACGAAAAAAACGGTGCTAGAATTCAAATCTCTTCGGAGGGGTGCCCGAGTGGCTAAAGGGGGCAGACTGTAAATCTGTTGGCTTACGCCTACACTGGTTCGAATCCAGTCCCCTCCACCAGTAATGGTGAAGAAGAGAAGTCATCTGAAAAGATGGCGACGTGCAGTCAATCTGTGCGGGAGTAGTTCAATGGTAGAACCCTAGCCTTCCAAGCTAATGACGCGGGTTCGATTCCCGTCTCCCGCTCCAGTTGGCGAGCAAAGTTTTTTGAGATTGCTTCGGCAGCCTCAAGGCCCATGTGGCTCAGTGGTAGAGCACTCCCTTGGTAAGGGAGAGGTCGGCAGTTCGATCCTGCCCATGGGCACCATTATCTCTGGTGCGCTCGCTAGATGGGGTTGCGCCAAATCCTGTTGTAGTGATTTAGATTTTTTTCGGAGTCGGAAAAATGGCTAAAGCAAAATTCGAGCGTACCAAGCCGCACGTCAACGTTGGCACCATCGGTCACGTGGACCACGGCAAGACGACCCTGACGGCTGCTATCGCTACCGTTCTGTCCAAGAAGTTCGGCGGCGAAGCCAAGGCTTACGACCAGATCGACGCAGCACCTGAAGAAAAGGCTCGCGGCATCACGATCAACACCGCCCACGTCGAGTACGAAACGGCCGGTCGCCACTACGCTCACGTTGACTGCCCCGGCCACGCCGACTACGTCAAGAACATGATCACCGGCGCTGCTCAAATGGACGGCGCCATCCTGGTGTGCTCGGCCGCTGACGGCCCCATGCCCCAGACCCGCGAGCACATCCTGCTGGCCCGTCAGGTGGGCGTGCCCTACATCATCGTGTTCCTGAACAAGTGCGACATGGTGGACGACGAAGAGCTGCTGGAACTGGTCGAAATGGAAGTGCGCGAGCTGCTTGCCAAGTACGACTTCCCCGGCGACGACACCCCCATCATCCGCGGCTCGGCCAAGCTGGCCCTGGAAGGCGACCAGTCCGACAAGGGCGAACCTGCCATCCTGCGCCTGGCTGAAGCACTGGACTCCTACATCCCCACGCCCGAGCGCGCTGTGGACGGTGCCTTTGCAATGCCCGTGGAAGACGTGTTCTCGATCTCTGGCCGTGGCACCGTGGTGACTGGCCGTATCGAGCGCGGCATCATCAAGGTCGGCGAAGAAATCGAAATCGTCGGTATCCGCGACACCCAGAAGACCATCGTCACCGGCGTGGAAATGTTCCGCAAGCTGCTGGACCAAGGTCAAGCTGGCGACAACGTGGGCCTGCTGCTGCGCGGCACCAAGCGTGAAGACGTGGAACGCGGCCAAGTGCTGTGCAAGCCCGGCTCCATCAAGCCCCACACCCACTTCACGGCTGAGGTGTACGTGCTGTCCAAGGACGAAGGTGGTCGCCACACTCCGTTCTTCAACAACTACCGTCCCCAGTTCTATTTCCGTACGACCGACGTGACCGGCTCCATCGAGCTGCCCGCCGACAAGGAAATGGTGATGCCTGGCGACAACGTGTCGATCACCGTCAAGCTGATCGCCCCCATCGCCATGGAAGAAGGTCTGCGCTTCGCTATCCGCGAAGGTGGCCGTACCGTGGGCGCTGGCGTGGTTGCCAAGATCATTGCCTAATTGATTCGTAGGGGTATAGCTCAATTGGCAGAGCGTCGGTCTCCAAAACCGAAGGTTGTAGGTTCGATTCCTACTGCCCCTGCCACCTGATGGTGGAATCGCAACGAGCCCGCCCCAAAGCGGGCTTCGGTGTCTTGGCGTTGCGCAAAAGATGCGCATTAGAAATGGATTATGGCCACTACTCAGGTTGAAACGGTCAGCTCCGGAGCTGACAAAGCCAAGCTTGCCGCAGTCGCGGCTTTAGTCGTTGCTGCGATCGCAGGTTTCTATCTGCTGAGCAAGCAAGGCCCCATCGTCCAGTGGCTGGTGCTGTTGGTTGGCCTGGCTGCAGCTGCTGGCACGTTCCTTGTTTCCGAGCCCGGAAAGCGTTTCGTGAGCTTTGCCCAGGATGCCTGGCGCGAAGTCAAGAAGGTCGTCTGGCCGACGCGCAAGGAAACCATGCAGATGACCTTGTACGTCTTCGGCTTTGTCGTCATCATGGCCTTGTTCCTGTGGTTCACGGACAAGACGCTTGAGTGGGTCTTGTACGACCTGATTTTGGGCTGGAGGAAGTAATGGATGCTGTCGAAACGGGTGTGAACGACGGAGGGGCAGCGCCTGCCAATCCGGATCTGCGCTGGTACATCGTCCATGCCTACTCCGGCATGGAAAAGGCGGTTGAGCGCAACATCATCGAGCGCATCGCGCGCTCTGACATGCAGTCCAAGTTCGGTCGCATTCTTGTCCCCACTGAAGAAGTGGTGGAAATGAAGAATGGCCAGCGCCGCACTACCGAACGCCGTCTGTTCCCTGGCTACGTGTTCGTCGAGATGGTCATGGACGACGATACCTGGCACTTGGTCAAGCACACCAGCAAGGTGACGGGTTTCGTGGGCGGTGCCAAGAACCGTCCTGCGCCCATTTCCGAAGAGGAAGTGCGCAAGATCGTCAGCCAGATGCAGGAAGGCACGGAGAAGCCGCGCCACAAGGTCGAGTTCATGCCCGGCGAGCTGGTGCGTGTCAAGGAAGGTCCGTTCACGGACTTCAACGGCTCTGTCGAAGAGGTCAACTACGAGAAGAGCCGTCTGCGCGTCTCCGTGATGATCTTCGGTCGCTCCACGCCGGTCGAGCTTGAATTTGCCCAGGTTGAAAAAACCTGAGTTACCGCTTACAATCTCTGGCTCTGCATTTTTAGGCTTGGTGCAGGGCGTTCTCACAAGAGTCTTTTAACCCCCGGGGAGCTGTCGGCTGCAACTGTTGTTGGTTGGGTCGGCGGCGCTATACCCGCAAGGAGCATTCAATGGCGAAGAAAATCGTCGGCTTCATCAAGCTGCAAGTGCCAGCTGGTAAGGCCAATCCCTCTCCCCCGATCGGTCCTGCGCTGGGTCAGCGCGGCCTCAACATCATGGAATTCTGCAAGGCGTTCAACGCCCAGACCCAAGGTGTCGAGCCCGGACTGCCCCTGCCCGTGGTCATCACGGCCTTCGCGGACAAGAGCTTCACCTTCATCATCAAGACGCCTCCGGCGACTGTGCTGATCAAGAAGGCCATCAAGCTGGACAAGGGTTCTTCCAACCCCCTGAAGAACAAGGTCGGCAAGATCACCCGCGCTCAGCTGGAAGAGATCGCCAATACCAAGCTGAAGGACATGAACGCTGCTGACGTGGACGCCGCCGTGCGTACGCTGGCTGGTTCGGCTCGCTCGATGGGCGTGATTGTGGAGGGCGTGTAAATGGCCAAGTTGACCAAGAAGCAAAAGGCTCTCCAGGGCAAGGTGGAGTCCACCAAGCTGTACGCTTTCGCTGACGCAGTCGCGCTGGTGAAGGATGCTGCCACCGCCAAGTTCGATGAATCCATCGACGTGGCCGTGCAACTGGGCGTGGACGCCAAGAAGTCTGACCAAGTGGTTCGCGGCGCTGTCGTGCTGCCCCATGGCACCGGCAAGATTGCCCGCGTGGCTGTGTTCGCCCAAGGCGCCAAGGCTGAAGAAGCCAAGGCTGCCGGCGCCGACGTGGTCGGCATGGACGACCTGGCTGCCCGCGTGAAGGCTGGCGACATGCCCTTCGACGTGGTCATCGCTGCCCCCGACGCCATGCGCGTCGTCGGTACGCTGGGCCAGATCCTGGGCCCGCGCGGCCTGATGCCCAACCCCAAGGTTGGCACGGTGACTCCCGATGTGGCCACGGCTGTGAAGAACGCCAAGGCTGGTCAGGTGCAATACCGCGTCGACAAGGCCGGCATCATCCACGCCACCATCGGCCGCCGCTCGTTCGACAACGAGAAGCTGCAAGGCAACCTGGCTGCGCTGATCGACGCCCTGAACAAGTCCAAGCCCGCTTCGAGCAAGGGCCTGTACCTGCGCAAGGTCGCTGTTTCGTCGACCATGGGTGTGGGCGTTCGCGTCGACACGCAAACCATCTCGGCCTGATAGCCAAGAAATCTTGAGACACCTTTCGGGGTGCCTCAGTGGTGGGCCGGTGCAGCGATGCGCCGGGTCATCCAAGACCGTTGGTGTGCCTTGCGGCACTTAAACCCCCGGGGCCAACGCAGATGGCGATCCCGCTGCAGATGGATGCATTTCCAAAACAGTTGGTCGCTGCAACAAGAGCGCGCATGAGGGGCTTGCCCCGAGTGCGCATTTGAAGGAGTAGACCTTGAGTCTTAATCGCAGTGAGAAAGAAGCGGTCATCAATGAAGTGACCAGCCTCGCCGCAAAAGCTCAAACGCTTGTGATCGCGGAATACCGCGGCATCACGGTCGCCGACATGACCAAACTGCGTTCTGATGCTCGCAGCAAGGGTGTGAGCCTGAGCGTGTTGAAGAACACGCTGGCCCGCCGTGCTGTGGCTGGCAGCCAGTTTGACGTTGTCGCCGACCAGATGACCGGCCCTCTGATCTATGGCTTCTCTGAAGACGCAGTGGCCGCCGCCAAGGTGGTGGCCGACTTCGCGAAAACCAACGACAAGCTGGTGATCCGCGGTGGTGCGTTTGCAGGCAAGGCCCTGGACGTGAACGGTGTGAAGCAACTGGCGAACATCCCCTCGAAGGAAGTTCTGCTGGCACAACTGTGTGGCTTGCTGATGTCGCCTATCTCGCGTACGGCCGTTGTGCTGGGCGCCCTGGCGGCAAAGAAGAGCGAAGGCTCTGCCGAAGAACCGGCAGCCGAAGCAGTCGCAGCCTGAGCGCGCGGCAGTTAACCAATATTGTTAGGAAATCAAAATGGCATTCGATAAAGACGCATTTCTGACCGCGCTCGACGGCATGACGGTCCTGGAACTCAATGACCTGGTGAAGGCCATTGAAGAGAAGTTTGGCGTGAGCGCTGCCGCTATGGCTGCTCCCGCTGCTGGCGGCGCTGCTGGCGGCGCTGCTGCTGCAGAAGAAAAGACCGAGTTCAACGTTGTGCTGACCGAAGCCGGCGCGAACAAGGTTTCCGTCATCAAGGCCGTGCGTGAAATCACCGGCCTGGGTCTGAAGGAAGCCAAGGACCTGGTCGACGGCGCTCCCAAGAACGTCAAGGAAGGCGTTGCCAAGGCTGACGCTGAAGCCGCTGTGAAGAAGCTGGTGGAAGCCGGTGCCAAGGCTGAACTGAAGTAATTCAGTCCCCTCAAGGGCTGGAGGCTCCGAAAAAGGGCCTCCAGCCTTTGGCGCTTGTGGAGCGCTGATCCATAGAGCACACTAAAAAGCAGTCAGCACAGTCTGTTTTTTAGTGTCTTCTGACAACCCGACAGCAGAAGATGCCTTGGTTCGGGCGATGTGCAACGCATCGCCGTCAGCCATGGTTGGTAGTGGCCAACCGCCAAGCCCGCAGGGAGCTTTCCATGTGGGGCAGTCGTCGCAGACCCAGGACTCATGTCTTTGCCCGGAGATCTCATGGCCTATTCTTACACCGAACGCAAGCGAATCCGCAAAAGCTTCGGGAGCCGCGACAGCGTGCTCGAAGTGCCTTACCTGCTGCAGATGCAAAAAGATGCATATACCGCATTCTTGCAGTCAGATGTAGCCCCCAAAAAACGCACCATCGAAGGCCTGCAAGCGGCCTTCAACTCCGCCTTCCCCATCGTCTCCCACAACGGTTTTGTGGAGATGAAGTTCGTCGAGTACAACCTCGCCAAGCCTGCTTTCGATGTGCGCGAGTGCCAGACCCGTGGTCTGACGTTCGCCTCCGCCGTGCGCGCCAAGGTCCAGTTGATCATCTATGACCGTGAGTCTTCGACCTCGCAGTCCAAGGTGGTCAAGGAAGTCAAGGAGCAAGAGGTCTACATGGGCGAAGTGCCCCTGATGACCGAAAAGGGCTCGTTCATCATCAACGGTACCGAGCGTGTCATCGTCTCGCAGCTGCACCGCTCGCCTGGCGTGTTCTTCGAGCACGACAAGGGCAAGACCCACAGCTCGGGCAAGCTGCTGTTCTCGGCACGCATCATTCCTTACCGCGGCTCGTGGCTGGACTTCGAGTTCGACCCCAAGGATCTGCTGTTCTTCCGCGTCGACCGTCGCCGCAAGATGCCCGTGTCCATTCTGCTGAAGGCCATCGGCCTGACGCCGGAATCGATCCTGGCCAACTTCTTCGTCAACGACAACTTCCGCCTCATGGATTCGGGCGCGCAGATGGAGTTCGTCTCCGAGCGCCTGCGCGGCGAAGTCGCGCGCTTCGACATCACCGACAAGTCGGGCAAGGTCGTGGTCGCCAAGGACAAGCGCGTCACCGCTCGCCACACCCGCGAGCTGGAGCAGTCGGGCACCAAGTTCATCAGCGTCCCCGAAGATTTCCTGATCGGCCGCGTGGTCGCCAAGAACATCGTCGATCCGGACACGGGCGAGATCATCGCCAAGGCCAATGAAGAGCTGACCGAGTCCCTGCTCAAGAAGCTGCGCAGCGCCGGCATCCAGGATCTGCAGTGCATCTACACGAATGAGCTGGACCAGGGCGCCTACATCTCGCAGACCCTGCGCACTGACGAAACCGTCGATGAGTTCGCTGCACGCGTGGCCATCTACCGCATGATGCGCCCCGGCGAGCCGCCGACCGAAGACGCCGTGCAGGCCCTGTTCCAGCGCCTGTTCTACAACGCCGACACCTACGATCTGTCGCGCGTGGGCCGCATGAAGTTCAACGCCAAGGTCGGCCGCGATGGCGCCACCGGCCCCATGGTGCTGTCCAACGAGGACATCCTGGCCGTGGTCAAGATCCTGGTGGATCTGCGCAATGGCAAGGGCGAAGTCGACGATATCGACCACCTGGGCAACCGCCGCGTGCGTTGCGTGGGCGAACTGGCCGAAAACCAGTACCGCACGGGCCTGGCACGTATCGAGAAGGCTGTGAAGGAGCGTCTGGGCCAGGCCGAGCAAGAGCCGCTGATGCCCCATGACCTGATCAACAGCAAGCCGATTTCGGCCGCCCTGAAGGAATTCTTCGGTGCGTCGCAGCTGTCGCAGTTCATGGACCAGACCAACCCTCTGGCCGAAATCACGCACAAGCGTCGCGTCTCGGCCCTGGGCCCGGGCGGTCTGACCCGCGAGCGTGCAGGCTTCGAAGTGCGCGACGTGCACGTGACCCACTACGGCCGCGTCTGCCCTATCGAAACGCCTGAAGGCCCGAACATCGGCCTGATCAACTCGCTGGCCCTGTACGCCCGCCTGAACGAGTACGGCTTCATCGAGACGCCTTACCGTCGCGTGGCCGACGGCAAGGTCACGATGGAGATCGACTACCTGTCGGCCATCGAGGAAGGCAAGTACATCATCGCCCAGGCCAATGCCGAGCTGGATGCCGAAGGCCGCCTGATCGGCGACCTGGTGTCGGCGCGCGAAAAGGGTGATTCGACCCTGGTGTCGGCCGAGCGCGTTCAGTACATGGACGTGTCGCCCGCACAGATCGTGTCGGTGGCTGCCTCGCTGATTCCGTTCCTGGAGCACGATGACGCGAACCGCGCATTGATGGGCGCCAACATGTCGCGTCAGGCCGTGCCTGTGCTGCGTCCCGAAAAGCCCATGGTGGGCACGGGCATCGAGCGCGTGGCGGCAGTGGACTCCGGCACCGTGGTGACGGCAACCCGGGGCGGTATCGTGGACTATGTCGATGCAACGCGCATCGTGGTCCGCGTGAACGATGCGGAAGCCGTGGCCGGCGAAGTCGGCGTGGACATCTACAACCTCATCAAGTACCAGCGTTCCAACCAGAACACCAACATCCACCAGCGTCCCATCGTCAAGCGTGGCGACAAGCTGGCCAAGGGTGACGTGGTGGCCGACGGCGCATCGACCGACCTGGGCGAAATCGCCATCGGTCAGAACATGCTGATCGCCTTCATGCCCTGGAACGGCTACAACTTCGAGGATTCGATCCTGATCAATGAGCGCGTGGTGGCCGAAGACCGCTACACCTCGATCCACATCGAAGAACTCGTGGTGATGGCCCGCGACACCAAGCTCGGTGCCGAGGAAATCACGCGCGACATCCCGAACCTGTCCGAGCAGCAGCTCAACCGCCTGGACGAGTCCGGCATCATCTACGTGGGTGCGGAAGTGCAGCCCGGCGATGTGCTGGTCGGCAAGGTCACGCCCAAGGGCGAGACCACGCTGACGCCTGAAGAGAAGCTGCTGCGCGCCATCTTCGGCGAGAAGGCTTCCGACGTGAAGGACACCTCGCTGCGCGTGGACCAGGGCTCGCAAGGCACCGTGATCGACGTGCAGGTCTTCACCCGTGAAGGCATCCAGCGTGACAAGCGCGCCCAGCAGATCATCGACGATGAACTCAAGCGCTACCGCCTGGACCTGAACGACCAGCTGCGCATCGTCGAGGCCGACGCCTTCGACCGTATCGAAAAGCTGCTCAATGGCCGCGTGGCCAACGGCGGCCCGCAGAAGCTGGCCAAGGGCGCCAAGATCGACAAGGCCTACCTGGATGGCGTGGAGAAGTTCCACTGGTTCGACATCCGTCCTGCAGAGGACGAAGTCGCCACCCAGCTCGAGTCCATCAAGAACTCGCTGGAGCAGACGCGCCACAGCTTCGACCTGGCTTTTGAAGAAAAGCGCAAGAAGCTCACCCAGGGCGACGAGCTGCCCGCTGGCGTGCTCAAGATGGTCAAGGTCTACCTGGCCGTCAAGCGCCGCCTGCAACCCGGCGACAAGATGGCCGGCCGCCACGGCAACAAGGGTGTGGTCTCCAAGATCGTTCCGGTCGAGGACATGCCCTACATGGCCGACGGCTCCACTGCCGACATCGTGCTGAACCCGCTGGGCGTGCCTTCGCGTATGAACATCGGCCAGGTGCTGGAAGTGCATCTGGGCTGGGCCGGCAAGGGCCTGGGCCAGCGCATTGGCGACATGCTGCAGCAGGAAGCCCGCGCTGCCGAGATCCGTACCTTCATGGAAGAGATCTACAACTCGCGCGGCCGCAAGGAAGACCTGACGCAGCTCGACGACAAGGAGATCGTGTCCATGGCGCAGGCGCTGACCACGGGCGTGCCGTTTGCCACGCCGGTGTTCGATGGTGCGTCCGAGCAGGAAATCCAGGACATGCTGCATCTGGCATATCCGGAGGAACTGGCCCAGCGCAAGGGGCTGACCGAGTCGCGCACGCAGGCCTACCTGTATGACGGCCGCACCGGCGACCGCTTCGAGCGTCCGACCACCATCGGCTACATGCACTACCTGAAGCTGCACCACTTAGTCGACGACAAGATGCACGCCCGCTCCACGGGTCCGTACTCTCTGGTGACGCAGCAGCCGCTGGGCGGCAAGGCCCAGTTCGGTGGCCAGCGTTTCGGGGAAATGGAAGTGTGGGCGCTGGAAGCTTACGGCGCCGCCTATGTGCTGCAGGAAATGCTGACCGTGAAGTCCGACGACGTGGTGGGCCGTACCAAGGTGTACGAATCCATCGTCAAGGGCGAGCACGCCATCGAGGCAGGCATGCCCGAGTCGTTCAACGTGCTGGTCAAGGAAATCCGCTCCCTGGGCCTCGACATCGAGCTTGAGCGTTCTTAAATATTGAAAAGGGAAAGAGTCTTATGAAATCTCTACTCGACCTGTTCAAGCAATTCACGCCTGATGAGCATTTCGATGCCATCAAGATCGGTCTGGCTTCTCCCGAGAAGATCCGTTCCTGGTCCTTCGGCGAGGTGAAGAAGCCCGAGACCATCAACTACCGCACGTTCAAGCCCGAGCGCGATGGTCTGTTCTGCGCCAAGATCTTTGGCCCCATCAAGGACTACGAGTGCCTGTGCGGCAAGTACAAGCGCCTCAAGCACCGCGGTGTGATCTGCGAGAAGTGCGGCGTCGAAGTGACCCAGACCAAGGTGCGCCGCGAGCGCATGGGCCACATCGACCTGGCTGCGCCCTGCGCCCACATCTGGTTCCTGAAGTCGCTGCCGTCGCGTCTGGGCCTGGTGCTCGACATGACGCTGCGCGACATCGAGCGCGTGCTGTACTTCGAAGCCTACGTGGTGACCGACCCCGGCATGACCCCGCTGAAGAAGTTCAGCATCATGACCGAGGACGATTACGAGGCCAAGCGCACCGAATACGGTGACGAGTTCGAAGCCAAGATGGGCGCCGAAGGCATCAAGGACCTGCTCGAAGGCATCGACATCGACGTCGAGACAGAGCGCCTGCGCGGCGATCTGACCGGCTCCGAAGTCAAGGTCAAGAAGAACGCCAAGCGCCTGAAGCTGCTGGAAGCGTTCAAGAAGTCCGGCATCAAGCCGGGCTGGATGGTCATGGAAGTGCTGCCCGTGCTGCCCCCGGACCTGCGTCCGCTGGTGCCGCTGGACGGCGGCCGCTTCGCGACGTCCGACCTGAACGACCTGTATCGCCGCGTCATCAACCGCAACTCGCGTCTGCGCCGCCTGCTGGAGCTGAAGGCTCCGGAAATCATCGCGCGCAACGAAAAGCGCATGCTGCAGGAAGCGGTGGACTCGCTGCTGGACAACGGCCGCCGTGGCAAGGCCATGACGGGCGCCAACAAGCGTGCCCTGAAGTCGCTGGCCGACATGATCAAGGGCAAGAGCGGTCGTTTCCGCCAGAACTTGCTGGGCAAGCGCGTGGACTATTCGGGCCGTTCCGTGATCACGGTGGGTCCGTACCTCAAGCTGCACCAGTGCGGTCTGCCCAAGCTGATGGCGCTGGAACTGTTCAAGCCCTTCATCTTCGCGCAGCTCGAGCAGCGCGGCATCGCCACCACCATCAAGGCGGCGAAGAAGGAAGTCGAATCCGGCACGCCCGTGGTGTGGGACATCCTCGAAGAGGTCATCAAGGAGCACCCGGTCATGCTGAACCGTGCTCCCACGCTGCACCGACTGGGTATCCAGGCCTTCGAGCCCATCCTGATCGAAGGCAAGGCCATCCAGCTGCACCCGCTCGTCTGCGCGGCCTTCAACGCCGACTTCGACGGTGACCAGATGGCTGTCCACGTTCCGCTGTCGGTGGAAGCACAGATGGAAGCTCGCACGCTGATGCTGGCCTCCAACAACGTGCTGTTCCCCGCATCGGGCGAGCCCTCCATCGTTCCTTCGCAGGACGTGGTGCTGGGTCTGTACCACGCAACGCGCGAGCGCATCAACGGCAAGGGCGAAGGCATGATCTTCGCCGACATCGGTGAAGTGCAGCGCGCGCTGGACTCCGACCAGGTCGAACTGGCCGCCAAGATCAGCGTGCGTCTGACCGAGTGGACCAAGAACAAGGACTCCGGCGAGTTCGAGCCTTCGACCAGCCTGGTGGAAACCACCGTGGGCCGCGCCCTGATGTCCGAGATCCTTCCCAAGGGCCTGCCGTTCAGCCACATGAACAAGGCGCTCAAGAAGAAGGAAATCTCCAAGCTCATCAACGCCTCGTTCCGCAAGTGCGGTCTCAAGGCCACGGTGGTGTTTGCCGACAAGCTGCTGCAAAACGGCTTCCGCCTGTCCACGCACGCCGGTATCTCGATCGCCATCGGCGACATGCTGGTGCCGCCGCAAAAGGCCGAGATCATCGGCCGTGCCGAAGCCGAGGTGAAGGAGATCGAACAGCAGTACGTCTCCGGTCTCGTGACCGCTGGCGAGCGCTACAACAAGGTGGTGGACATCTGGGGCAAGGCCGGCGACGAAGTCTCCAAGGTCATGATGGCCCAGCTTGCCAAGGAAAAGGTCATCGACCGCCACGGCAACGAAGTCGAGCAGGAATCGTTCAACGCCATTTACATGATGGCCGACTCCGGCGCCCGCGGCTCGGCCGCGCAGATCCGCCAGCTGGCCGGCATGCGTGGCCTGATGGCCAAGCCTGACGGCTCCATCATCGAGACGCCCATTACGGCGAACTTCCGTGAAGGCCTGAACGTTCTGCAGTACTTCATCTCCACCCACGGCGCCCGAAAGGGTCTGGCCGACACGGCGTTGAAGACGGCCAACTCCGGCTACCTGACGCGTCGTCTGGTGGACGTGACGCAGGATCTGGTGGTCAACGAGGACGATTGCGGCACGACCAATGGCGCACTGATGCGCGCCATCGTCGAAGGCGGTGAAGTGATCGAGTCGCTGCGCGACCGCGTGCTGGGCCGTACCACGGCCGAGGACGTCGTGCATCCCGAGACGCTGGCCGTCCTGCTGCCCGCAGGCACGCTGCTCAACGAAGACGGGATCGATGAACTCGAGTTGCAAGGCGTGGACGAGATCAAGGTCCGCACCGCGTTGAACTGCGAAACCCGCTACGGCCTGTGCGCCAAGTGCTACGGCCGCGACCTGGGCCGCGGCGGCCAGATCAACCTCGGCGAAGCCGTGGGTGTGATCGCCGCCCAGTCCATCGGCGAGCCCGGCACGCAGCTGACCATGCGTACCTTCCACATCGGTGGTGCCGCTTCGCGCGCTGCCATCGCATCGAGCGTGGAAGCCAAGTCCAACGGCGCCATCAGCTTCAACAGCACGATGCGTTACGTCAGCAACACCAAGGGTGAGCTGGTCGTGATTTCGCGTTCGGGCGAAATCGTCATCAGCGACAACGGCCGCGAGCGTGAGCGCCACAAGGTGCCTTACGGTGCCGTGCTGACCGTCAGGCCCGACCAGCAGGTCAAGGCCGGTCTGATCCTGGCCAACTGGGATCCGCTGACCCGACCCATCATTACCGAGTACGCCGGCCAGGTGCGCTTCGAGAATGTGGAAGAGGGCCTGACCGTGGCCAAGCAGGTCGACGAAGTGACCGGTCTGTCCACGCTGGTGGTGATCGATCCCAAGCGCCGTGGCTCTGCCAAGGTCGTGCGTCCTCAGGTCAAGCTGATCGATGCCAACAACCAGGAAGTCAAGATCCCCGGCACCGACCACTCGGTGACGATCGGCTTCCAGGTCGGCGCTCTGATCCAGGTGCGTGACGGCCAGGACGTGGGCCCCGGCGAAGTGCTGGCCCGTATCCCTGTCGAAGGCCAGAAGACCCGCGACATTACCGGCGGTCTGCCCCGCGTGGCCGAGCTGTTCGAAGCCCGTACGCCCAAGGACAAGGGCACGCTGGCCGAGATGACCGGCACCATCTCCTTCGGCAAGGAAACCAAGGGCAAGGTGCGCATGCAGATCACCGATCTGGATGGCAAGGTCTGGGAAGAGCTCGTGCCCAAGGAAAAGAACATCCTGGTGCACGAAGGCCAGGTGGTCAACAAGGGCGAATCCATCGTCGACGGTCCCGCCGATCCGCAGGACATCCTGCGCCTGCTGGGCATCGAGGAGCTGTCGCGCTACATCGTTGATGAAGTGCAGGACGTCTACCGTCTGCAGGGTGTGAAGATCAATGACAAGCACATCGAGGTGATCGTTCGCCAGATGCTGCGCCGCGTCGTGGTCGAGAACACCGGCGATTCGACCTACATCGCTGGCGAGCAGGTCGAGCGTTCGGAAATCCTCAATACCAACGAGGCCCTGCAGCGCGAAGGCAAGATCCCCGCCACGTACTCCAACGTGCTGCTGGGTATTACCAAGGCTTCGCTGTCGACCGACTCCTTCATCTCCGCCGCGTCGTTCCAGGAAACGACCCGCGTGCTCACCGAGGCTGCCATCATGGGCAAGCGCGACGAGCTGCGTGGCCTGAAGGAAAACGTCATCGTGGGTCGCCTGATCCCCGCTGGTACGGGTCTGGCCTACCACCAGGCACGCAAGGCCAAGGACGCCATGGACGACGCAGAGCGCCGCGCCATCGCCGACGCCGAAGCGGCCGAACTGGCCGGTGTGATGGCCGATGACGACACTGCTGCAGTGTCTGTCGCCGGTGACGCTTCCGCCGACTGATGCACTCGGGCGAGCGTCAAGCGAGCCCTTGAAGTGACGTGACGCTCCCGGCCTGCCCAGCGCAGGCGGGAGCGTTTTTCTTTGGGAATAACCAGAGTTCGGCCGGACCAGCCTCCGGCCGGGCCATTGCAGACGATGTGGTCCTTGTCTCTTGAATGGATGCTGCTGGCCCTGCTCGTGTTCTGGGCCGTCGGCGCATACAACCGGCTGGCCCGGCTGCGCAGCGGCTGCGTGCAGCAGTTCGGAGCGCTCGATGCGCACCTGGGCCAGTGGCATGCCATGCTGCAGGCCTTCGAGGCCCAGCCCAAGGCCGAAGGCCAAAGCCCCGCCCTTGTGCATGCCCAGGCCGCACTGCACCAGACCGCCGCACAGCTGCAGGCGGCCCTGGTCGATGCCCGTGGCCGGCCGCTGCGCGAGACCGCGCTGGCCTCGCTGGAGCACGCCTGTTCGGCGCTGGACGTGGCCTGGCAGGCCATGACCAAGGTCGCCGTTGATACCGGCGCCGGCGCCGCTGGCACTGGCGCTGCGCCATCAGATGCCCCATCGCCGGACCCCGATCCGCTGCAGCCCTGGCAGCAGCGCTGGACCGAGCACCAGGTGCGCAACCGCCTGGGACTGCAGCAATTCAACGCCGCGGCCGAGCGCTACAACGCCGCCATTGCGCAATATCCGGCCAGGCTGCTGGCTTGGCTGCTGGGCTTTCGACCGGTGCGCAGCCTGCTGGTCGAGCCTGTCGCCAGCAAGGCACAGGAAAGTGGAACATGAACCAACGCACGCATTCTTCCCCGCGCCGCGCTGTGGCGCCCTCGCAGGCACCTGCCGCACCGCCTCTTTGGCAGCAGCTCGACGCCGTCGCCCAATGCCTGCAGTCCGTGCTTGAAGGCCAGTCCAGCCGCAGCGTGCTGGCGCGCGTGGCGCAGCCGCTGCGCCCCGGCGTCCAGGCGCTGCTGTTCCAGGTGCTGCGCCAGTTGGGCCGTGCCCAGGCGCTGCAAAAGCAGCTGGCCTCGCGCAACCCGCCGCCGCGCGTCAGCGCATTGCTGAACACGGCCCTGGCCCTGGCCTGGGATGAGTCCCGGGCACCGTACCCGCCATTCACCCTGGTCAACCAGACGGTGGAGGCTGCCAAGCAGGGGCCGACGCGCGCCCAGTCCGGCTTCATCAATGCCTGCCTGCGCCGCTTCCTGCGCGAGCGCGATGCCCTGGTCGCCGCCACCGACGACCAGCCGCAGGCCGTCTGGAACCACCCGGCCTGGTGGATCGCCCGTTTGCGCAAGGACCATCCCGATCATTGGCAAGCCATCCTGCAGGCCAACAATGAACAGCCGCCGATGACGCTGCGCGTCAACCGCCAACAAACGGACCGCCAGTCCTACCAGGCAGCGCTGCAGGCCATGGACGTGCCTTCCCTGGCCGTGGCCGACAGCGGCCTGCAACTGCAGCAGGCCCTGCCGGTGCAATCCCTGCCGGGCTTCGACGAAGGCCTGGCCTCGGTGCAGGATGCGGCCGCGCAACTGGCCGCGCCGCTGCTGCTGCAGGGGCTGGAGCAGCCCGCCGGCCGCGCGCTGCGTGTGCTCGATGCCTGCGCCGCCCCGGGCGGCAAGACGGCCCACCTGCTGGAGTACGCAGCACCGCAGACCCTGGAGGTCACGGCGCTGGAGATAGATGCCGAGCGCGCCGCGCGCATCGCGGACACGCTGGGGCGGCTGCGCCTGCAGGCCCGCGTGGTGGTGGCCGACGCATCCCGGCCCGACCAGTGGTTCGATGCGCAATGCGGCGGCCAGCGGTTCGACGCCATCTTGCTGGACGCGCCCTGCACGGCCTCGGGCATCGTGCGGCGCCAGCCCGACGTGCGCTGGCTGCGCCGCGAGAGCGATGTGCGCCAGCTGGCCGAGATCCAGGCGCGCCTGCTCGACACCCTGTGGCCCCTGCTGCAGCCCGGCGGGCGCCTGCTCTACTGCACCTGCTCGGTCTTCAGGGAAGAGGGCGAGGCCCAGGTTCAAGCGTTTGTTACACGCAACAGTGAGGCGCGAACCCTGGCGGCACCGGGGCATTTAATCCCGGGCAAAGCCGACAAAGCCGGCATGCTGGCTGACAATGCTTTGGGTGACCACGACGGTTTCTTCTACGCCTTGCTGCAAAAGACGCGCTGACCCCCCCCATCGGGCCTGGTCGCCAGCCTGGCTGCGCCTGCTGGCGCGGCTGGCCGGGGCGCTTTTGCTGGCCGGCGTGCTGGCGGGCCTGGGCCTGCAGGCCAGGGCCGATGCCCTGACGGCCGAGATCGGCCCCATGCAGCTCGATCGCTCCGACGACGGCCTGCTGCTGTCGGCCAACCTCCATTTCGAGCTGCCCTACCAGATCGACGATGCGCTGCGCCAGGGCATCCCCATGTACTTCGTGGCCGATGCCCAGATCCAGCGCGAGCGCTGGTACTGGTCCGATCAGCAACTGGCCACCGCCAGTCGCCACTACCGCCTCAGCCACCAGCCGCTGACGCGCCGCTGGCGCCTGCACATCTCCAGCACCCCGTTCTCCAGCAGCGGCCTGGGGCTGGCGCTGGGCCAGACCTTCGAAAGCCTGGACGATGCGCTGGCCTCCATGCAGCGCATCTCGCGCTGGAAGATCATGGACACGGCGCCCACGCAATCGGGCGTATCGGTGCAACTGCGCTTTCGCATCGACCTGTCCCAGCTGCCCAGGCCGCTGCAGATCGGCGCGCTGGGCCGCTCGGGCTGGAACCTGCAGCTGTCGCGCACCCAGATGCTGGAAGACGCGCCATGAGCAGGGCCTCAGCCGACGACGAACGCGTGGCCCTGCCGGCCTCGGCCGGCCTGTCGCGCGGCACACGCTGGGCCGTGGGCGTGGGCGCCGGCCTCATGGGTCTGGTCGGCGTGCTGCTGCTGTTCCTGCTCACCCTGGCCACCAACAACCGCCTGGACTACGAGCGCAACTACAACTGGCTGTTCGCCGCCAACGTGGTCGTGGCCGGCCTGCTGCTGGCCATCCTGGCCTGGGGCGGCATCCGCCTGGCCATCCGGCTGCAGCGCGGGCGCTTCGGCAGCCGCCTGCTGCTCAAGCTGGCCGGCATCTTCACGCTGGTGGGCCTGGTGCCGGGCCTGCTGATCTACATCGTCTCCTACCAGTTCGTCTCGCGCTCCATCGAAAGCTGGTTCGATGTGCAGGTCGAGGGCGCGCTGTCGGCCGGCGTCAGCCTGGCCAGTGCCACGCTGGAGACCGTGGCCAATGACATGGCCAACAACACGCGCACCGCAGGCGCCCAGCTGTCCCAGGTCTCCGATGCCGGCGCCGCGCTGATCCTGGAGCGCGTGCGCGACCAGTTGGGTGCCACCGATGTCGTGCTGTGGAGTGCATCGGAGCTCGCCATCATGGGCCCGACGCAGACCACCCGCAGCGGCGACCTTGCGGGCCTGCGCGCCATCGCCAGCGTGGGCCAGTCGCGCTTCAACCTGCAGCCCGAACGCCCCAGCGCGCAAATGCTGCGCTCGCTGCGCGAGCAGCGCGCCGTGGCCAGCATCGAAGGCCTGGACGACGACGGCATGGCCCAGCCCGGCGCCACCGCGCCTGGCGCCCAGGTCCGCACCCTGGCCCTGGTGCCCAACCCGAGCGTGGGCCTGCTGACCGAGCCGCGCTACCTGCAGGCCACCATTGCACTGCCGCAGGCCCTGGTGACCAATGCCCTGGCCGTGCAGGCAGCCAACCGCGAATACCAGGAGCGCGCGCTGGCACGCGGCGGCCTGCAGCGCATGTACATAGGCACGCTCACGCTCAGCCTGTTCCTGGCCGTCTTCGGCGCCGTGGTGCTGGCCATCGTGCTGGGCAACCAGCTGGCCAGGCCGCTGCTGCTGCTGGCCCAGGGCATGCGCGACGTGGCGCGCGGCGACCTGCGGCCCAAGCCGGCGCTGCAGACGCGCGACGAGATCGGCGGGCTCACGCGCTCCTTTGCGCTCATGACCCAGCAACTGGCCGACGCCCGCGCCGAAGCCAACCGCAGCATGGGCCAGCTCGATGCCGCACGCGGCAACCTGCAGACCATCCTCGACAACCTCACCTCGGGCGTCATCGTGCTGGACGCGCGGGGCGCCATCGTGCTGAGCAATCCCGGCGCCACGCGCATATTGCGCGCGCCCATGGCCGTCCATGAAGGCCGGCTGCTGTCCCAGGTGCCGGGGCTGGAGCAGTTCGGCGAAGTCGTGCAGGAGCAGTTCGCGCTCTTCCTGGGCGAGCAGGGGCGCGATCGCTGGCAACTGGTGCATGAGCTGCATGCCTCCACCGACGGCGGCGTCATCCAGCACACCACCACCCTGGTCATGCGCGGGGCGGAACTGCCCGATGCGCAGCGCCTGCTGGTCTTCGACGACATCTCGGAAATCGTCTCGGCCCAGCGTGCCCAGGCCTGGGGCGAGGTGGCGCGCCGCGTGGCCCACGAGATCAAGAACCCGCTCACGCCCATCCAGCTGTCGGCCGAGCGCATGGCCATGCGGCTGACCGACAAGCTGCAGCCGGCTGACCAGGCGCTGCTGGCCAAGTCCGTCAAGACCATCGTCGATCAGGTCGGCGCCATGAAGCGCCTGGTCGATGAATTCCGCGACTACGCGCGCCTTCCAGCCGCCAACCTGCAGTCGCTGGATCTCAACGCGCTGGTCACCGATGTGCTCCAGCTGTATGGGGAAGAGAACGCCGAAGTGCGCGTGGACTGCGTGCTGGACCCGCAATGCCCGCCGATTTCCGGCGATGGCCAGCAGCTGCGCCAGGTCATTCACAATCTTTTGCAGAATGCCCAGGACGCCACGGCCCAGCGCGCGCAGGAAAGCGGCCAGCCCCCCGGCCCCGTGACCATAGAGACGCGCTGGAACGAGTCCACGCGCCGCGTGCGCCTGAGCATCAGTGACAGCGGCACGGGCTTCGCTGCCAACATCCTTCAACGGGCCTTCGAGCCCTACGTCACGACCAAGGTGCGAGGCACCGGCCTGGGCCTGGCCGTGGTCAAGAAAATCGCAGACGAGCATGGCGCCCGCATCGACCTGGGCAACAGGGAAGACGACGGGGTGATTCAAGGTGCGCAAGTGTCGCTATCATTTGCGCCTGAGCGTACGGGATAGGCCTGACGCCCCCCGCGCCTCAGCACATAGGCTTAAGACACATGGCAAACATACTGGTGGTCGACGACGAACTGGGGATCCGGGATTTGTTGTCGGAAATCCTCAACGACGAAGGTCATAGTGTGGACGTGGCCGAGAACGCCGGTCAGGCACGCTCGGCGCGCGCCTCCAACACCTACGACCTCGTGCTTCTCGACATCTGGATGCCCGACACCGATGGCGTATCGCTGCTCAAGGAATGGGCCTCGGCAGGTCTGCTGACCATGCCCGTGATCATGATGAGCGGTCACGCCACCATCGAGACGGCCGTGGAGGCCACGCGCATCGGCGCGCTGTCCTTCCTCGAAAAACCCATCACCATGCAAAAGCTGCTCAAGGCCGTGGAGCAGGGCCTGGCGCGCAACGCCGCCAGCCAGGCACCGGCTGCAGCGCCCGTGGCGGTGGTCGAGCCGGACACTGCGGCCGTGGTCACGCCTGCGGCCAGCCGCGTGCCGGTGGACAACAACGTGCCGCATGCACACCAGGGTTTCGACCTGGACCGCCCGCTGCGCGAGGCGCGCGACGGCTTCGAGAAGGCCTACTTCGAATTCCACCTGGCACGCGAAGGCGGCTCCATGACACGCGTGGCCGAGAAGACCGGCCTGGAGCGCACCCACCTGTACCGCAAGCTGCGCCAGCTGGGCGTGGACCTGGGCCGCAACAAGCGCGGATAGACTTTTTGAAGGAATTTTGGCTTTTTCGTTTTTGGGTCAAAAAATCCTGCATATAATCTAGTTCTCGGCCCGGTAGCTCAGTCGGTAGAGCAGAGGATTGAAAATCCTTGTGTCGGCGGTTCGATTCCGTCCCAGGCCACCAAATTCAGTAAAAAATTACGGACTGCTTCGCAAGAAGCGGTCCGTTTTTCTTTGTGCTGCTGAAAAGCCTGCCGTTGTTCAGGACGCCCGGGCCACACGCTTGAGTCACTCAGGCGGGGGGCGGCTGCATTGTCACGGTCACCAGCAGCACGCAGCCCTGTTCGCCCCGGGCGTGCACGTCATGGGGTTCGCCCGCCGGCACCAGTACCACCGAGCCGGCCACCAGCCGCAGGCTGGCCACGCGCGTGGCGATGCCGGCTTCGCCCGCCAGGCAGTGAATGGTGGCCTCGCCGGGCACCTGGTGGCGCGGCAGTGCATGGCCGGGCGGCAGCACCAGCCGAAGCAGCTGCAGCTGGGGCGTTCTGATCAGGCTGGTGCTGATGTGCATGCCGTCGCGTGCGTGCAGGGCGATGACATCCAGTGGCTTTGCGTGTTCGAGTGCCATGCTTGGCTCCTGCTTGATGTGGGTCAGAAGGTGGTGCCGCAGCGGCCCCGCCCGCGCGCCTGAAGATGTACGCTGAATACATCTTATGCAGGCGCACGGCGGGCCGGAAGGAGTGGACATCATGGCGCAATGGCTGGAACTGGAGGAACCCCTGCGAACCCGGGAGGCTCCGCAATGGAAGGCTTTCCTGGAGCTGGGATTCCGGCCGCTGTACCTGCTGGGCTGCCTCTGGGCTGCACTGTCGGTGGCGCTGTGGGTCCATGCGCCGCAGTGGATCGCGGGGCGCATGCCCGGCGTGTTCTGGCATGCGCACGAGATGCTGTGGGCCTTCGTGGCCACCATTGCCGTGGGCTTTCTGTTCACGGCGGGCAGCAACTGGACAGGGCGCAACCCCCTGCAGGGCCGGGCATTGGGCGCGCTGTGCCTGCTGTGGCTGGTGGCCCGCGCAGGCTTCTTGCTGCCGGGGCCGCAGGCCTTTGCGGTCGCCGCGCTGTGCGAGACGGCCTTCTTCTGCTGGGCCGCGCTGGCGCTGGGCCGTGCCATTCAGGTGGCGCGCAGCCGGCGCAACTACGGGCTGCCCCTGCTGCTGGCGGGCCTGGGCGTGGCCGATGCGCTGTACCTGTGGTCCATCTGGCAAGGCGACTACGGCTCGCTCATGCAGCGCTTCAACGCTGGCCTGCTGTGCATGGCCGTGATTGCGCTGCTGATCGCGCGGCGCGTGATCCCCTTCTTCGCCATGCGCGCCGTGTCCGGCCTGCAGATCCCCATGCACACGGCCAGCGGCCAATGGCAACTGGGCGCGGGCGTGGTGGCCATCGCCTGCCTGCTGGCGGGCTGGTGGCCGGGCCTGGCCGCCGGCCTGGCCGTGGCAGGCCTGATCGCCCTGTGGCAGGTGCTGGCCTGGAAGCCCCAGGCCGTGCGCCGCGTGCCGCTGCTGTGGATTCTCTACCTGGGCCACGGGGCGCTGGGTGCGGGCCTGCTGGTGGCGGGCGCGCATGCGGCCGGATGGGTGCTGCGCCCCGCCTGGGCCGTGCATGTGATCGGTGCGGGCGGCTTTGCCCTGCTCATCATAGGCATGTGCACACGGACGTCGATGGGCCACCTGGGCCTGCCGCTGCGCACCGACCGCAGCATGGTCGCCGCCTATGCCCTGGTCATTGCCGCTGCCGTGCTGCGCCTGGCGGCCCTGCTGCCCACGGCGCTGTCGCTGGCGGCGCTGCATGCCTCGGCCGCTGCCTGGGTATTGGCCTTTGCGCTGTACCTGTGGCGTTTCGCCCCGCTGCTGGTGCGCCCGCGTGCCGACCGGCAGGCATGATCGCAGGCCTGCCATGCGCCTGACCCTGATGACCGACTACGCGCTGCGCCTGCTCATGCATGTGGCGCGCCACCCCGGGCGGCTGTGCACGATTGCCGAGATCGCCCAGGCCCATGCCATCTCCGAAGCCCACCTCATGAAGGTCACGCACCAGTTGGCGCTGCGCGGCTGGATCGTCACCGTGCGCGGCAAGGGCGGCGGCATGCGCCTGGCCCATGCGCCGGCCGACATCGGCCTGGGCGACGTGGTGCGCGGCATGGAGCCGGACCTTGCCATCGTCGAATGCTTCACGGGCACCAGCCCACCTGCCTGCACGCTTGCGCAGGACTGCCGGCTGGCCGGCGTGCTGGGCGGGGCGCTGGACAGCTTCATGGCCCATCTGGACGGCTTCACGCTGGCCGATCTGCTGCCGGCTCCCGCATCCCTGCCGCTGCCCCTGCCTCTGCCGCAAAGGAGCCGCGCATGAGCTACGGACTGCTGCTGACCCTGCACCTGCTGGCGGCCATTGCCTTTGCAGGCACGGTGTTCTTCGAAGTCGTGCTGCTGGCCGGGGCGCGCCGCCATCTGCCCGCTGTCGTGGCGCGCGCCACCGAGCAGGCGCTGGGCGACCGCGCGGTCGCCGTCATGCCCTGGGTGCTGATGGTGCTGTACGGCGCGGGGCTGGGGCTGGCCTGGCAGCACCGCGCGGCATTGGCTGCCGCCTTTGCCGCTCCGCTGGCCGGCAGCTTCGGCCTGCTGCTGGCGCTCAAGATCGTGCTGGCGCTCAGCGTGTTCGGGCATTTCCTGGCGGCCATGTGGTGGCGTCGGCGCGGTGTGCTTGGCGGGCGCCGCTCGCACCGCCTGCACCTGAGCGTGTTCTGCCACGTGCTGGCCATCGTGCTGCTGGCCAAGGCCATGTTCTACCTGCATTGGTAAACAGCCTGCAGGCAGGCCCTGCCCGCGTTAAGCTCGCTGCTCGCATGGCTTGGAGCACGGGGGCGCAGAGGTGGCATCGCATTGGCAGCCGGGCTTGATCGCCCTGCACGGGAATCAGACGGAGGTGCTGGCCGACACGGTGCTGGCATGGCTGGCTGCGCACCCGCTGGATGTGCTGGAGCCCGAGGTGGTGCTGGTGCAGAGCAACGGCATGGCCGAGTGGTTCAAGATGCGCATGGCCGAGCAGCTGGGCGTGTGTGCCGCCGCGCGCGTGGAACTGCCCGCGCGCTTTGTGTGGCGCAGCTACCGCCAGGTGCTGGGCCGCCAGGCCGTGCCGCGCGAATCGCCGCTGGACAAGACGCCCATGACCTGGCGGCTCATGCGCCTGCTGCCGCAGTGCCTTCATGACCCGGCCTTCGCCCCCATTGCAGGCTTTCTGCGCCCCGGCGAGCCCGAGCGGCTGCTGCAGTTGGCCCAGCGCCTGGCCGACCTTTTCGACCAATACCAGATCTACCGCGCCGACTGGCTGGACGCCTGGGAGGCCGGGCATGACGTGCTGCCCATGCCCTTGCGCCCTGGTGTGGCGGACGCCCCGGTGCCCGAAGGCCAGCAGTGGCAGCCGCGCCTGTGGCGCGCCGTGCTGGCCGAGCTGGACGAGGACCAGCGCGGCGCCACGCGCGCGCGCCTGCAGGGCAGGGTGCTGGCCGCGCTGCAGTCCGGCGAGGCGCCGGCCGCGCCGCTGGCGCGCCGCGTGG